>DASQHK010000608.1:0-27566 GCA_035632135.1 Bryobacterales bacterium | reverse complement strand
GCGGTCGCTGGACGGCGCGCTGTACGCAGTGGGCGGCGTGCTAAACGCCGTGGACGCGGTCATGGCGGGCCAGGCCCGTAACGCATTCTGCGTGGTTCGCCCGCCGGGGCACCACGCGCGGCCTGACCAGGGCATGGGCTTTTGCGTGTTCAACAACGTGGCCATCGCCGCCCGCCACGCGCAGCACCAGCACGGCGTCGAGCGCGTGCTCATCGCTGACTGGGACGTGCACCACGGCAATGGGACGCAGGATATTTTTTATTCCGATGGCTCCGTTCTTTTCTTCAGCACGCATCAGCATCCGTGGTACCCGGGCACGGGGCGCGCGGAGGAAACCGGGATGGGAAAGGGCAAAGGCGCGACCATCAACTGCCCGTTTCCGGCGGGATCCGGCCGCAGGGAAATCCTGGGAGCTTTCCGTGAGAAGCTGGTTCCGGCGGCCGAGGCTTTCAAGCCCGGTCTGGTGCTGCTCTCGGCGGGTTTCGACTCGCGGCTGGGCGACCCGCTCGGGCTGTTCACTCTCAACGATGAGGACTTCGCGGAGCTGACGAAACTGATGCTGGAGCTTGCCGCGAAACACGCCGGCGGCCGGCTCGTTTCCGTGCTCGAAGGCGGCTACAACCTGAGCGGACTGGCATCGGCAGCCACAGCACACGTGAAGGCGCTGCTCGGCGGCTGATGCGCGGCGGGATGGGCTTTATTGCGACTGCTGTTGTTGCCCTTCGCGTTTCCGGTGGACCTTGTGGCAGCTTCGGCACGCGCCGCCGATGCCGTTGAGCGAGGTCTTCCACGCCGCGAGGTCCTTCGCCTCGGCGGCCTTGGCGCTCTCGCTGGCCGCAGCCTCTAACTTTTCACTGCTCTTCACCCACACGTCCTGGTCCTTGGGCCGAGACCCCATTAGCAGAAGCTGCGCCGTTTCGGCCAGCAGGGCAGCATTCTGCTGGGCCAGCGCCCATTCTTTGTCGTCTTTGGGACCGCCGGCCTTGTTCAGCGCGATCAGGCCATCCATGGCCGGCTTTTGAATGCCCGCCATAATTTGCTTCGGCGTGGCCACAGCCTGGTACTGCGGGGCCTGGCCCAGAGCCGCGCTCGCAAACAAAAGAACACTCAAATAGCGCATCAATCGATTCCTCCGCAAGTCAATTCCCACTGCGAGTAAAACGCACTGATTATACCTTCCCGTAGGGCGTTTGCAACAGGGCTGCCGGTTACTTCGGCAGGGCGCGTCTGGGGATCTTCAGCGCTGCGGAGCCGGCCACGGTGATGATGTCGTAGCGGGCTTGCATGCCGATGAGCAGGTGCGCGGCGGGCGCATCGAGGCCGTAATCGCCGGCCAGCCAGCGGACCATGTCCGAAGTGGCCATTTGCACGGCGCGGTCGAGCGAGCTGGAAAACTCCGGCTGGCTGCCGATACTGATGAGGAACTCGTCGTTCTCGATGCGCGGCTGCGACACGCCGGCTTTCTTGCGCAGATCAACGGTGAACTCCACGTCGAGCGAGGTTTCCACGCCCGAGCCGATCGGCTCGCCGTCGCCCTGCAAGGCGTGGCCGTCGCCCAGAAACAGCAGGCCGCCGGGATTGTACACCGGCAGCAGGATGGTGGCGCCCTCGCGCACCTCGTTGTAATCGAGATTGCCGCCCCAGGCGCCGGCGGGGCCGGAGGTCGGCGTGAACTCGCCAGCCGGCGCGACGCCGATGCAGCCGAGCATGGGCCGGGCCGGGAACTCCAGCGCGACGCGGCCGCCGATGGGGTCTTTGGGCCGCACCGTGTGGCGCTCCAGGTCGATCGTCCACGGCACCAGATCGGCCCGGCCTTTGAGTACGACATCCTCCTTGTAGCGGCTCGGGTAGAGGCCTTCGACCGACTCGGGCGCCAGCGCGGCGAGGCCGAGGCGATAGGAGCTGTAGCCGGTCGCGCGGTTCAGCCGCAGCTTTCGGATGTGGACCGCCAGGGCGTCGCCCGGCTCGGCGCCCTCGATGTAGAACGCTCCGGTGAGCGGGTTGCCGTGGGTCTTGGTGCGGCGGATTCCCTGGTAGTCGAAGCCGGCCGAATCAACGGTCTTAGTAATGACCGTGTCGCCCGGGCGGAGGCGAGCGAGCACCGGGTTCGCGCGCGAGAACGTGTGATAGTACTGCGTCGCGATGACCTGGCGCGTTTCGGCGCGCAGGGCCGCCAGAAAGCAGGCAGCGCAAAAAAAGAAGCGGATCAGCATCAGTCAAATAGCTCGTCCGAAGGGTCGAACTTGGGCAGGACGAGAATCAGCACCTTCATCTTGCCCACGGCGCGATGGCGAACGCCGGGCGGGATCAGGATGCACATGCCAGGTTTTACCGGCACCAGGTCGTCGTCGAGCTGCATCCTGGCGTCCGGGCCGCACTCGAGAAAGTAGTAGGTTTCGGTGAGGCGCTGGTGGTAGTGGAGCGCAGCGTCTTCGGAAATGTCCGTCACGTGCACGGTTCCGGGGAAGTGCTTCACTTCGTAGAAAGCGCGGCGGGCGGTCCCGCAGGGACAGGGAACACCCTTCACGTCTGCGAAGTCGACAACCTGATAGCGATGGGTCGTGGTTGGCTGGCTCACATCGCCTCCCTACCTACTGCTTAATCCAGGCTGGTCCAATCCAAACATGGGCCGCCGCACGCGCGTGTATTTGAAGCGCGCCGGGTTCACGGCCGTCACGCCGGGCGTATCGAGCTCGATGATGCGCGCGGCAATTGGCTCATACGCCGCCCGGTAGGCGATGGCCGCCTTCACGGCCAGAATCTTCTGGCGCTTGGGATAGATGCCGCAACTGGTCAACTGCCCCAGGCTGAAAGGGACCTGGCGCTTGGTGGTGAGCATGAGCAGGTTCTGCAAGTCGGGCGTGGAACCGTCGGCCTCGATCACGGCAGTGAGTCCCTGATCATAATAACGCTGGCCGCCGTGGCGCACCTCAAGCTCGACCCAGCGCCCATCGTGCAGCGACTTCACGCGGCCGCGCACGCGAACCGGGGCGCCGTGCATCTTGTCCGTCTTGCCGCCCACAAGCTGATCGAATGCGGTGTTGATGCCCGCGCGGGCCGCCGCCTGCACGGCCTGCGGGTCGGCGATCACCACCACCCATCCCTGCGCCTTTTGCCGCACCAGCTCGCTCAACACAAACGTGCTGTCGCCGGGCGAGCCGCCGCCGATGTTATCACCCATATCTACCAGGACGGCCGGGAACTTGTCGCCCGCCATCGCCCGCCGCACTCCCTCGGCCGCATCGGGCAGGTTGAGCACGAGCCGGTCGCGCGTAGCCCATAGCATGTCGGCGAGACGCTGCGCTTCCTTCTGCGCCAGGGCCGGATCGTTGTCGGTGGCGACCACCACGCTCGGCCCGAGGGCCGGCGAGTCGGCATACTGATAGCCGCCCGAGACGCTGACGGCCAGGATTTTCGGGTTCCTTTCCAGGCGCTTGCTCTCGTCCACGATCGGCTTCAGCGGCGCAGCGAACGTGTTCTGGTAAACGATGTTGTAGAGCATCGGCGGCTTGACGATGGCCTGCACCGGCTTCACCTTGCCGCTGACGATTTTCGCCATCACCTCGGCCGCCTGCAGGCCCCGCTCGTGCGTGTCGAGGTGCGGGTCTTCCTTGTAGGTGATGAGCACGGTTGAGAGCTTGACGATCTCGGGCGAGACGTTGGCGTGGAAATCGTGCGTGACGACGATGGGGAAAGGCGCGGGGAACACTTCGCGCAGGCGCCGGACAACCTCGGCGTCGCCCACCGGATAGCTTTCCACAAACATCGCGCCGTGGAGATCGAGCAGCAGGCCGTCGAGCTTGGGCGCGGCCTTGAGCTGCCGGATCAGCTCGGCCGTCAGCTTGTTGAGGGCCTCGTCGGTTACCGGGCCCTTGGGCATCGCTTGCGCCACCATCGTCGGGTAAAGATCGAGGCCATAGCGCCGGCCGCCCTCCACGTAACCGCTGACAATGTCATTGCTCTTGGCCCACTCGCGCAGCGCTGCGTCGATGGGGCGGTTGCGGCGGACGACGAAATCGGCGATGCCGGTCTTGGCCGGGTTAAAAGAATCCGACTCGTGGCTGATGCCGCCGATAGCGATGCGCGGGCGGTGGGCCTGCGCCGAAAGCAAAAGCACCGAGAACAAAAACAGAGCCAAATGTTTCACGTGAAATATCCTCTGCCCGCTCGAAGCGGCCCGTGCGGCAGGCCGCAGCCGGCAGCCTGGGAGTTCGTAAACATTCTCACCTCAGCGTGACGGCTCCGCTACTTTTCGAGCCGCACCGTCAGCTCCACGAACTTTCGGGGCGGTTGCGCCCCCATCGTCACTTCGCCGACTTCCGTCCATTCATCCTTTTCGTTGATCGTCATCACGTAGTCGGTCCTGATCTGTCCGAAGACGAAGCCCCAGGTGAATCCCTTGCCGTTGCCGGCCAGTTTCAGCTCGGTCTCCAGGTAGCGGCCATCGTTGTAGGCACGCATACGGTATGCCCCGGTCCCGTCGTCGTACGAAACCGTCGCAAGAGCCCGGAAAACCACCTTGCCGTCAGACTTGTTCCGCCCCGTGCCTTCGATCAGCAGGATCAAGCCATCGAGCTTGTACTGTGCGTCCTCGGTCTGGGCCAGTTCCAGCGCCTCATTCGGGCCACGCTGTATGCGAGCATCCCCGGACCACTTCCCGACCAGGAAAGCCAGCTTCTTCATGGACGCGCGCTGTCTTTCAACGTCCGGCACCCGCGGCGCCTGCGCAAGGCAGGGGAACAACACCGCCGCGAACAAGAAAGAAGATCCCAGTCGCATGACGGCCATTATATTTCCATCTCTTAAGCCCGCTCGAAGTAGCAGTGCAGCGGGGCGTGGTAGCCGATCTTGAGCGGCGACGTCTCCAGACGCTTCTTCTGGACGCGCGAATCGAACAGGAAACTCAGCGCACCGGTGGTCAGCAGGGTCCGCTCGACCGGGTAGAGGGGCTTGCCGGTCACAAACAACTCCTCGATGCAGTGCACCAAGCCGTCGAAGGGGACCATCATCCGGCCGCCCGGCGGCAAGCCAAAATAGGTCGAGACAGGGTCAGGCTTTCCCTTGAGCCTGCCGGCGAACGTCCAGCCCTCGGTGGCGCCGTTGAGCATGTAAGCGGCGGCGTGAAATCCGTCGCGGTACTCGAGCAGAAAAAGCGCCGGGTGTTTGCAGTTGTCTTCGGGGCGGCCGGGCTTGGTTCCGGGGCTGCGGGCGAGCGCGGCGGTAAGCAGCGGCGCGCTCCAGCGGCCCTGCTCGCTATCGCGCCATTGCCACACGGCGTCGTTTTCGAGCCAATGGACTGCGGCGATGCCCGTCTCGGCGCCGCGCCGCCGCTCGACCATGCATTGCAGCGCCTCCAGGGTGTGGAAACCATAGGCGTCGAAATCGCCGTAGCCCACGGCCACCGCGTGTTCGAGCGGGCAGCCCAGCGGAAGCTCCAGTTCGGGCGTGCGCACAGTGACGGGAATCGACGAGCCGGCCATCAGCGGCACGCCCAGGCTCTTAGCCTGGTCGTACATCATCTTGGCCTTCAGCCAGGAGTAAGAGAAGTGCTTGTCGGTATAGAGCGGCGCGATGCGGCCGCGGCGATAAACTTCCATGATCGCTTCAAACAGCTCGAACCGCGGGTAAAGCCTTTGGCCCTTCTCGTTGGCGGGATACTGGCCGTGCTCGCCGATGAGCAGAACAGCGTCCACGGCGAGCCTGCCGCCCTTGCCCAGGGTCAGCGCGCCTTCGATGGTGGGGTAAATTTTGAAGCCGTACCTGGCGGCCAGGTCGCGGTTCATGTCCTTCTTTGCGATCTGGTCGGTGTACATCGACACAATACGCGTGCGCGGCTCGACGTGGACGTTGTCGGGCTCGTAGCCTGCGAGAAATCGGCCGACGATGACGTCGGCGTGGGACAAGTAGCGATACTCGGTGACCACGGCGGCGACGGTTTTTTTCTCGACGGGATTCCGGGCGGCGGCCAATGCCCGGGTGCGTGGATGGAGCAGCGCGCCCGCGGCCAGGAAGCCGCGTCGCGTGGGCAGGATATGGTACTCCTTCATGGGACCCTCAGGATGCCACTTCAGCGCAGGCTTTTCAAGTA
This sequence comes from Bryobacterales bacterium, assembly GCA_035632135.1. Taxonomy (GTDB): domain Bacteria; phylum Acidobacteriota; class Terriglobia; order Bryobacterales; family JACQDG01; genus DASQHK01. The sequence goes on along the minus strand of DASQHK010000608.1, from coordinate 21,478 downwards.
TGCGCGCAAGCGGCGGCAAGGTGCCGTGTGTGACCTTCCGGCCTGGTCAGCTCTCACGAGTTGCGCTCCGCCAAGTGCGAGCGCCGGCGGGATGCTGTGCGCTAGGCCCGCTCGAAGTAGCAGTGCGGCGGGGCGTGGTACTCGACCCGGAGCTGTGGTGTTTCGAGGCGCTTTTTCTGGTAGCGCGACTCGAACAAGAAGCTCAGTGCGCCGGTGGTGAGCAGGGTCCGCTCGACGGGGTAGAGCGGCTTGCCGGTGACGAACAACTCCTCGATGCAGTGCACCAGGCCGTCGAAGTGAACCAGCGGCCGGCCTGGATGCGTCAGGCCGAAATGCGTCGAGACCGGCTCAGCCTTGCCCTTCAGCTTGCCGGCGAACATCCAGCCTTGTGTTTCGCCGTTGAGCATGTAGGCGACGGCGCGGAAGCCGTCCCGGTACTGCAACAGGAAGGCAACCGGGTGCTTGCAGTTGTCCTCGGGGCGGCCGGGCTTGGTTTTGGGGCTGCGGGCGAGCGCGGCGTTGAGCAGCGGCGCACTCCAGCGGCCCTGCTCGCTGTCGCGATATTGCCAGACGGCGTCGCCTTCGAGCCACTCCACCGCGGCAATTCCGGTTTCCGCTCCGCGCCGCCGCTCCACCATGTACTGCAACGCCTCGAGCGTGTGGAAGCCGTAGGCGTCGAAGTCGCCGTAGCCCACGATCACGGCGTGCTCGAGCGCGCAGCCGAGCGGCAGCTCCAGCTCCGGCACACGCACCGTCACCGGAATCGATGATCCCGCCATCAGCGGGACGCCCAGCCTTTTCGCTTGGTCGTACATCATCTTCGCCTTCAGCCAGGAGTAGGAAAAATGCTTGTCGGTGTACAGCGGCGCGATGCGGCCGCGGCGATAGACGTCGATGATCGCTTCGAACAGCTCGAAGCGCGGGTAGATCTTCTGCCCCTTCTCGTTGGTGGGATATTGGCCGTGCTCGCCGACCAGCAGCACGGCGTCGACAGCGAGCTTGCCGCCTTTGCCCAGAGTAAGCGCGCCTTCGATGGAGGGGTAGATCGGGAAACCGTACTTGGCGGAGAGGCCGCGGCTCAGGTCTTTGGCCGCGATCTGGTCGGTGTACATGGAGACGATGCGCGTGCGGGGCTCGACCAGCACGTTGTCCGGGCGGTAGCCTTCGAGGAGGCGGCCGACGATGACATCCGCGTGGGAATTGTAGCGATATTCGGTCACCACGGCGGCGACAGTTTTTTTCTCGGCGGGATTGCGGGCGGCGGCCCACGCGCCAGCACGCGGGACGAGCAAGGCGCCCGTGCCCACCAGGAAGCCACGGCGGGATGGAAGAGTTTGCGAGTTTCTCATGGGGCCCAGGTTGCTTCAGCGCAGGCTTTTCAAGTAGGCGAGCAGATCGGCCATGCGATCGACGCTTATCTTTTTTTCCAGGTCTTCGGGCATGGGCGAAACATTGAGCGACCGCAGGCTGGCGATGATGGAGCGGGGCACGGTGTCCTGCTCGCCTTTGGCGCGGCGCAGAGTGATGGTGGAGGCGGTCTGCGCGGCGATGACGCCGGTGATCATGCGGCCGTCGGTGGTCTCGACCATATATTCCTCATATCCATCCTCGATGTTCTGGCTGGGGATGAGGATGTCGTTGAGCAGCGTTTCCTTGGGCCGCGTGATCACGCTGAGAAGGTCGGGGCCGACTTCCGAGCCGTAGTTTCCGATCTTATGGCACTCGCTGCAAGTCTCGCGAAAAATCTGCTGGCCGCGTGTGGCGTCGCCGGCCATGTGGATGCTGGGCCGATACTTGTCGAGAACGGCCTTGCGGTCGGAGGGAGCATTGGCGAAGAGGACCTCGGCGCGCTTGCGGATCTCCGGGTCCTGGGAGCGCAGCAGCCGCGATCGCTGGCCGGGTTTGAGCGACCACGCCTGCACTTTCTCGGCTTGGATGGCGTCGAGCAGCAGCGGCACGCGCCGGCGATCACTGAAGAAAGCAGCCAGCACGCTATCGCGCACCGGGCCGGCGAAGCTCTTCCATTGGTCGAGCAGGAAACCGATGACTTTGGGGTCGCGCAGCGTGCACAGGGCGTTCGCGGCGGCGGCTTCGACCTCGGGCGGCTCGTGCGGGCTGAGGAGTTTTTCGAGCAGTGGGGCGGCGCCCGAAGTGGGGTCGAGACCCAGTATGCCGATGGCGAGGACGCGGTCGTCCAGCTTGGGGTCCTTGTCTGTTGCCACCGGGTCTTGCGCTACCTCAGACGCCTTGTGCATTGTCGCGCGCAGGCCGGGCGTGTCCGCCAGGTCGATTCGCTGGGCCACGCGCAGCGCGGCCTGGCGGAGTTCGGGCGCGGGCGCGTTGAGCAGCGCGACCACGCGGGGCTGCGCCGCGGGCAGCGGGACGAGTCCCTTCGACCCGCGCCGGAGCCCCGTCGCCAGGCCATGGATCGCGGCCTGCTGCCACCACACGGCGGCGGGGCCGTGGCTGCCGCCGGCCATCGCCAGGAATCCGGCGATTTCGCTATCCTTTTGCCGCGCCCCGATGATGGAGGCCAGCTCGCTCAAAAATTCTTTCCGGCCGTCGGTGGCGCCGCCGGCAAAATCCTTGCGGGTGATCATTGCCTGGAACCAGCGCCCGGCATCGTCGCCGGCTGACGCCAGCACGGCGGTGCGGAACCAACGGTCCTCGATGTGGCGCAGGGCGATTTTTTCGAGCGCCGGAAGGCCTTGCTCGTTGGGCAACTCTCCCAGCAGCGAGGCCAGCTCCAGCTCGACGCGGTCGTCGGGATCCGCGACCATCTCGAAGAGCTTGCTGCGCACTTTCGGGTCTTGTAAATATTCTCCGGCCAGGCGCACGCCTTGCTCGCGGATGCGCGCATTCGGATCGGCCAGCGCTGCCAGCACAAGATCCGCGTCGAGGCACTGCAATCCCTCGAGGGTCCATAAGGCATGGATACGACCTAGCGGCGACGGTCCCTTGCTCGCCAGCGCTTCAAGTGCCGGAAGCGCCGACTTGTCCTGCCGCCCGACCAGCAGGCGCTGCGCGGTGATGCGCCACCACAGGTTGGCGTTCGAAAGCTCGGCCACCAAATCGGATGAGCTGGCCTCGTTCAATTTCGGGCGCGGCCTGGCCTCGGAGCCGTCGGGCACGACGCGATAGATGCGGCCGCGCTTGGCGCCGGCATAAAGGTCGAGATCCTTCATCATCTCGGGTGGGATCCACTCGGGGTGCTCGATCACCGGCCGGTAGAAATCGACCACGTAGAGCGCGCCATCGGGGCCGACCGTGGTAAACACGGGCCGGAACCAGCCGTCCGTGGAGGCCAGGAACTCAACGCCCTGGCGGACGCGGTGCGCGGACAGCGTGGGGCCGGAGGGCGTGAGGACATCGCGGTGAATCAGGTTGCTGGCCGGCTCGCAAACAAAGAAATTGCCCTGGAATTCGCGCGGGAAGCGGTCGCCCGTGTAAACCGAAATGCCGCAGGCGGAAGTGAAGCGGCCAAGCTCGGAGTCGTGAATGTATTCCAAATGCTTAGTGATGCCGAAGACCTTGGCGGCGCGGTCGTGGTCGGAGATCGAGTCGGCCGAAGAGTCGATGGGGAGATACGGATTGCGGTCGATGCTGCCGTTGGGCAGCACGACATAGCGAACGTGATCGTTGTTCCACACGGTGAAGCGGCCGCCCCACTGGTCGAAGGTGTCGCCGAACTCGGAGTTGCCGGCCGCGGCCTCGACCTTCAGCTTGTCGGGCCGGAAGCGGACATCGGTGCCGTGGATCTCGAGCGGCTTGACTTCCGGGTGGCCGGGAAACGTGAGCGGCTTGCCCAGATCGCCGAATTCCTTGATGTAGCGCGATGGAATGGACACGCGTGGGTAGGCGAGGTAAATCCAGTTGTCGAGGCCGTAGACCGGCGCGTTGACGCGAAGCTGCGGGTTGGTTTCGGCAAAGCCCGTGAGGACGACGCGGCGCACGTCGGCGCGGCCGTCGCCGTTGGTGTCCTTGAAATAGATCACGTCTGGGGCGCAGGTGACCAGGATGCCGCCGTTCCAGGCCATCACGCCGTTGGGGAAGTGCAGGCCCTCGGCAAAAATCGTGCTGTGCTCGAAGCGCCCGTCGCCGTCGCGATCTTCGAGCATCCGGATGCGGCCCATCGACTCCGGCTTGAGCGGATAGTCGGGCATCTCGACGACGAACAGGCGGCCCCGCTCGTCGAACGTCATCGCCACGGGGCTGATGACTTCGGGCTCGGCAGCGGCCAGCTCGACGTGCAAGCCCGCCGGTAGCCGGAAAGTCTGGAGAGCTTGTTCGGGGAAGAACGGCGGTTTGGAGCGCGCGCAGCCGGCGAGCAAGGCCGCTAGAAACACTACGACGGCGAGAAAAATGTTGTGACGCGGCCGCACGAGGCTATCTCTTTTTCAGGGGCCGCAGCTCGAGATTGCGGAACCAGACCTCGGCGCCCTCGGACTGGAACAGGATTTTGCCGCGCGTCAGGTTCGAGCCGATGCCTTCATTGGCAAGCTTCCCGTTAACGAGGTAACGAACCGAGTCGCCGTCGGCGATCAGCTCGAGCACGTTCCACTCGCCGTGCGGCTTTTCGACCTCGCCCACGGGGTCGCGAAAGCCGGCCACGTCCTTCCACGGACCCTTGCCGAAGCGGTCGAAGCGGCCCTTTTCTTTGTGCACGCCCTTCACGGTGAGCGCGGCGCCATCCACCAGAATGATGTCGCCCGTGCCGCCCTCGATCATCTGGAACTCAATCGACTGCGGCCACACTTTGTTTTCGCCGTTGACGTGGTAGAGGATGCCGCTGTCGCGGGCCTTGCCCGCGCGGGGCGCGTGCGTCCCCTCGCCCCATTTGAACTCCGCGCGCAGATAGTAATTGTCGTATTCCTTCTGAGTGATGAGGTAGCCGAACTCCGCGCCCGAGATGTGGATCATCCCGTTCTCGACCTGGAACACTTTCTCCGGGTCGTTGTTGAGGCCCTTGGTTCGCAGGAAGGTGTCAAAGCCGTCGAGGTTCTTGCCGTTGAACAGCTTGATGGCCTTGCCGGAATGGGGGATTTCAATCTTGGCCGGCGGCGCGGCCATCGCCAGCGCACTGCCGAGCAGAAGCAAAACCGTGTAGCGGGAAATGGACATAAAAGCCTCCAAGAGGAGCCGTCAGGCAATGATCTCTTTTACCACGTTGCCGGCCACGTCGGTGAGGCGGAAATCGCGGCCGCTGTAACGATAGGTGAGCCGGGTGTGGTCGAAGCCGAGCAGGTAAAGGGCCGTCGCGTGCAGGTCGTGCACGTGCACCGGCTTCTCGACGGCCTTGAAGCCGAAATCGTCGGTTTCGCCGTAGGTAATGCCGCCCTTGATGCCGCCGCCGGCGAGCAGCGTGGTGAAGCCTGGCACGTTGTGGTCGCGGCCGTGGCCGATTTTTTCCAGGCCGCTGTTCTGGATCATCGGCGTGCGGCCGAACTCCGTGCCAATGATGACCAGCGTCGTCTTCAGGAGATCGCGCGCCTTCAGGTCCTGGATCAAGGCCGCGATCGGCCCGTCGGACTGGCGGGCGAGCTTGGCGTGGTCGCGGATATCGTCGTGGTTGTCCCAGGGCTGGAAGTTACCGAAGTAGATCTGCACCATGCGCACGCCGCGCTCGACCAGGCGCAGGGCCATCAGGCAGCCGCGGCCGAAATCGCCGTCGCCGTAACGCGCCCGCGCGGCCTCGCTCTCCTTGTTGATGTCGAAGACCTCGGGGGCCTCCGCCTGCATCCGGAAGGCGACCTCCATCGACTGGATGACGGACTCGAGCGGCGGCTGCGGGCCAACCTGCTCGAGATGCATCCGGTTCAGCTTGCCCAGCAGGTCGAGCTGGCGGCGCTGCTCCGGCGCTGTGTATTCCTGATTCTTAACGTAGCGGACCAGCTTGTCCGGCGCGCGCTCGTTGTTGGGCACGTAGCTGCCCTGGTAAATCGAGGGCAGAAACCCGGAACTCCACAACTGCGGGCCGATCACCGGGTAGCCGGGACACAGCACCATGAACCCGGGCAGGTTCTGGTTCTCCGTTCCCAGGCCGTAAGTGAGCCACGACCCCATCGACGGCCGGCCCGGCAGGTTGCTGCCGCAGTTCATCATGAACAGCGACGGCTCGTGGTTGCCGGTGTCGGTGTGCATGGAGCGGATCACGCAAAACTCATCGATCACCTCGCCGATTTTCGGGAAAATCTCGCTCACCTCGATGCCGCTCTGGCCGCATTTGCGGAAGGTAAAGGGCGAGCGCATCAGGTTGCCGCTGGCGCGGTCCGTCTTGATTTTCGGGCCGGGCATCGGCTGGCCGTCGTGCTTGGTGAGCAGCGGCTTGGGGTCGAACGTGTCGACCTGGGAGAATCCGCCGTTGAGGAAAAGGAAGATGACGTTCTTGGCGCGGGGCGGAAAATGGGGAGCCTTCGGCGCGAGGCCTGCGCGCACCGCTTCAGCTCCCAGAATGTCCGACAAGGCGACCATGCCGAAGCCGGTCCCCATCACTCGCAATGCTTCACGCCGATTCATGGCATTCCCTCGCAACCCTGCATCAGTTGACCGAGCTGAACTCGTTCGAGCTCAGCAGCACCTGCGCGTACTGCGGCCAGCCGTTCTTCGTTTGCCGCAAGAATTCCAGTCCCAACTGCATCTCCGCCTCCGTGGGCGGGCGGCTGTACAGCAGCAAGTACGCCTCCTTGATTTTACTCTCGTCGCCGGCGCCGGAGCCCGGATTGGAACCATGGTCGAGCCGCTCGCACAAGGATTTTGCCTCGGCCGCCACGAAGCTGCTGTTCAAAAAGAACAGCCGCTGCATCGGCCCGCCTGTCACGAGCCGGTGCTCGCTGGTGTTGTTGGGGTCGGGGAAATCGAACAGCGCGAGCATCGGGTCGGGGTGCGTACGGCCGATGTAGCCGTAGACCGTGCGGCGGCGGTTCGCCTCGTCGAGCGGCGCCGGAAGCCCGCCTACGGTCAAGTCGAGCTTTCCCGCTACCGCCAGCAGAGAGTCCCGCAGTGACTCGGCGTCCAGGCGCGGCAGCAGATTGGCGCGCCACAGCAGCCGGTTTTGGGGATCCGCCCCATAACCCTTGGCTGAATACTGCGAACTCATCTGGTAGGCGGAGGAGAGCAGGATGTCGCGCTGCAGCGTCTTGATCGACCAGCCGTTTTCGCCGAAGCGCGCCGCCAGATAATCGAGCAGCTCCGGGTGGCTCGGCCGGTCGCCCAGCAGGCCGAAGTTGCCGGGCGTGCGCACCAGCCCCTGGCCGAAGTGCAGCTCCCAGATGCGGTTCACCATGACGCGGGCCGTCAGCGGGTTTGCCGGACTGGCAATCGCTTCGGCCAGCTCCAGCCGGCCGCTGCCCTTAGTAAACAGCGGGCGCTCGCCATTGCATAGGATCGCCAGGAACCGCCGCGGCGCTTCGTCGCCGAGATTTGCCGCGTCGCCGCGGATTGCCACGCGCACGTTCTTCGGATCCTTCTTGTCGCGCAGCACGTGGAGGAACGGATAGTGCGGCGGCAGCTCCTTCTTCAGCGCGGCCAGCTCGGCGCGCTTGGCCTCCAGATAGTCGCTCCAGGCGGGAGCCAGCCAGCGGCCGATCTCGGTCTCGCCGTAATAATAAATGCCGCCGTTGAAACTCTTGGACGATTTCTTGAAGCGCTCCGAGCAGAGGTCGCGCCACAGGTAATACTTGTCGACGTCGAGAAACTCGAGGTTGGCATACTGGCGCGTGGCCTCATCTTTGACGCCCTTGGCCCCGCCCAGCTTCACGTAGTTGCGGTCATCGACGCCTTTCTTTTCGGCGATCACCGCCAGGGCCGCGGCCTGGAACTCATCCGCAAACTTCTCGACCTCTGCGAGCGCCGCGCCGCGGGCGACCAGCGCGTACCACGGCTTCAGGTAGGGATGATCCTTGTCCGGGTCGCGCAGGTACTGGACCCAGCGATCGAGCGTCTCGCGGTCGAGCTTTTGCTCGGCGGCAGCCGCCGCCGCTTCCATTTTCGGCGGCCCGAGCACCTTCCAGGCGGCCATGAGGTATTTCGCCGTTTTTGCCGCCAGGACTTCGCCGAGCAAGGTGCTCTGCCTCTCGACGAAGTCGTCGATCGAGTCCTTCACACCGGCGATCTTCTTTTCCTGCTCCTTGTAGGCGGCGACGACGCTCTCCGGGGCCAATGGATATTCGTAATATTCACTACTGCGCAGGATACCCAGCAGCGAATAGTAATCCTTCGTGGGAATCGGGTCGTACTTATGATTGTGGCAGCGGGCGCAGCCCACGGTCAGGCCGAGGAAAGTTCGCGTGGTGACGTCCACCTCGTCGTCGGCGCCGGCGCCGAGCGCCTGGAAGCCGAGGCCGGCCATGAGCTTGTCGTGGTTGGGCAGCAGGTCGGCGGCAATCTGCGCTTTGACGAACACGTCGTAGGGCATGTCGTCGTTGAATGCCTGGATCACCCAATCGCGGTAGCGGAAGGCGTTGGGGAGCGGCGTGTCCTTGTCGGCGCCGAGCTTGCCGTCGGCGTAGCGGGCCAAGTCCAGCCAGTAGCGGCCCCAGCGCTCGCCGTAGTGCGGGGAGGCGAGCAGGCGGTCTACGACCTTGGCGAAGGCGTTGGGCGAGGAGTCGGAAAGAAACGCGTCTACTTCGTTGGGCGTGGGCGGCAGACCGGTCAGGTCGAAGGTCACGCGGCGAATCAACGTCCGCTTCGAGGCGGGCGGCGCCGGGGTGAGACCTTTTTCCTCGAGCTTCGCCAGAAGGAAGTGGCCGATGTCGGTTTTCGGCCACGACACGTTTTTCACTGCGGGAACCGCCGGCTTGCGCACCGGCTGGAAGGCCCAGAAGGCCCGCTGCTCCGGAGTGATGACGTATTCGCCGGGCTTAGACGGCGAGGCGGCGTCTTTCGTCTCCGGCCAGACCACGCCCGCTTTTACCCAGGCCGTCAGATCGGCGATTTCTTCCTCTGTGAGCTGGCCCTGCGGCGGCATTTTGAAACGCGGGTGGATGCGCCGCACGGCCTGGATGAGAACGCTTTCGTCGGGTTTGCCCGGCACCACAACCGGGCCGTCCTTGCCCCCCTTGAGCAGGTGCTCGCGCGAGTCGAGTTCCAGACCCCCCATGCGCGCGGCAGTGTGGCAGGCGTAACAGTTCTTGGCAAGCAGGGGCCGGACGCGCGCTTCGAAAAACTCTTCCGAATCTTTCAGCGTGGCCGCGCCATTGAGAGGCGCCAGCGAGAAACCCAGCCCGGCCATCAGAACCAACGCGGAAACCCGCAAGCCCATGCCCGCCCGCTCCTGGCGCACCCAATTTATCAAAGGGCCGCGGGGCGCGTCAATCGAAAAGAACGGCATTTCATATGAGAAACACCGTTTTAGCGCGCCGCGCGCGCGGAATCAAGTTGAGTTAGACTGCTCTCCATGAAATACATCATCGGCCCCGCTCTTTTTGTACTCGCCGCCTTCTCAGCGCAGGCAGCCGACCTGCAGCTCGGCCGCGCAGCGGTGAAGATCACTCCGCCCGCCGGCATGCCGATGGCGGGCTACTATCGCGTGCGGCTGAGCGAGGGCGTGCACGACGATCTCTATGCCAAAACGCTGGTGCTCGAGAAAGACGGCGTCAAAGCGGCGCTGGTGGCCTGCGACCTGGTGGGCATCCCGCGGCCCATCATCGAGGCCGCGCGGCGGCGCATCAGCGAGTCCACCGGGATCAAAGGCGAACAAGTGATGATCAGCGCCACGCACTGCCACACCGGCCCGGAAATGGGATCGCGCTTGACCGGCGTGGACGCCAAGACCATGCAGCTCGCGCACGAATATCTCGACTCCCTGCCGGCGAAGATCGCCGAAAGCGTGAAGCAGGCGGATGGGAATCTGCGGCCGGCGCGGCTGCAAGCGGCCGTGGGGAAGGAGTACAACCTCAGCTTCATCCGCCGCTTCCTGATGAAAGACGGCACGGTCGGCTGGAACCCCGGCAAGCACAATTCGAATATCGTCCACCCCATGGGAACGATCGATCCCGATGTGCCGGTGCTCTATTTTGAAACGCCCGAGCCGAAGCCGCAGCCGCTCGCCACTTACGTCAACTTCGCCATGCACCTGGATACGGTGGGCGGCAACCTCATCTCGGCCGACTATCCCTACACGCTGGCGCGCCTGCTCGCCGAGGTGAAGGGACCCGACATGCTGACCGAGTTCACCATCGGCACGGCGGGCAACATCAACCACGTCGATGTGAAGAGCCCTGATCCGCAAAAGGGGAACGCCGAGGCGGCGCGCATCGGCACGATTCTCGCCGGCGACGTGCTCAAGACGTTCCGGCATCTCGAGCCCGTCGAGGCCGGACCGCTGGAGGTACGCAGTGAGATCGTCAAAATTCCGCTGCCGTCGTACAAGCCCTCCGACGTGGAGAAAGCGCGCAAGGTTGTCGCCGCTTACAGCACGCCCGGTGCGTATCCGTTCTATGACCAGGTGTACGCGTTCAAGGTTCTCGATCTCGAGGAGCGTCACCGCCAGCCGATCGAAGCGGAAGTGCAGGTGATCAGCCTCGGCGATCAGATCGCCTGGGTGGGATTGCCCGGAGAAATCTTCGACGAGCTGGGCAAGGCGATCAAGGTGGCTTCGCCCTTTCCTTCTACAATCATTGCCGAGCTGGCCAACGGGTCGATCGGCTACGTCCCCGATTTGAAAGCCTACCCCGAAGGCGCCTATGAGGTGGTGAGCACGCGCTGTGCGCCGGGCGGAGGCGAGCTTCTCGTTGACGCGGCGACGCGGCTGCTGGTGGCTGCTCACAAGGCCGCGCACGGGCGGTAATTCCTACCTAAAACTCGAAAGAATTACACGCGATATCCCGCGCGCCGAAACGGACGGTGCAGCCCAAAGCCGGGGCCGTTCGATCCGCCGCTTCAAGCAGATGCGCAAGCAATCGAAGCGTTGGCAAGCTGCTTGCGGTCCTGTAGGAACCGACACCAGGAGGTCCTATGCAACCCGACAGCAAGCCGGATCTGCCGCCGCTGAATTCCATCAAGGTACACGAAGAAGAGCTGCAACCGCCGCGCGGGCACGCCGTGCTGAAGGTCGTGCTGGTTCTCATCGCGCTGGCCGCCGCTGGGTTCGGAGTATATTACTACTACCCGGCCCTGCGAAAGCAAGGGGCGCTCGTGATGCAACTGCCCGCCATGCAGAACTCGCTCGCCGCCGTGAGCGGGCGAATGGACGCCGCGGAACAGAAGCTCCAGTCCTGGACGAGCGACCGGGACGGCCTCATGGAGCGCATGCAGCAGGTCGAAACCAAGATGAGCGGCACGCTTCGCGCCGCGCGCCGGCAAACACGAGAGATCGTCGGGCAAGCCGAGCAGCGCCTCCAGGCCGAGCTTGACCGCCGCAGCGCGGCCACCGACGCGCGCCTGGGCCAGATCGAGGCCGGCCAGCAAGCCGAGCAAGCGCGGCTGGCGAAGCTGCAGGCAGAGGTGTCGAGCGTCCAGCAGGAGATGACGCAGCAGCTTGCCCAGGCCCGGCAGGAGACCGGGCGCACGCTCGCCAGCCTGGACCAGCGGGTCGGGGACCTGGATCAGCAGACCGGCCAGAGCCGCAGCCGGCTGGACGCGCTTAACCGGCAACTCGACCGGCAGCGGATCAATTTCGAGGTGGCCAAGAATCACAGCCGCGAGCTGGCGCAGGGTGTCTCTCTAGGCATTACGAAGACCAATATCAGCTACCGGCGCTATAGCGGCTGGGTGTGGCTGCTCCCTGACCGGCGTACGCTGTGGGTTCGCAACCAGAGCGTGCAGGAGCCTGTGATTTTCTACACCAAGAAGGACAGCCGGCCCCGCGAACTCGTGATCACCAACATCACGAAAGACTCCGTCGTTGGCTACCTGCTGCTGCCGGCTGGGCCGGCGGCTGCGGAGGAGCCGGCTGCGGCCGTTCCGTCTAACTCCGCGCCGGCGGCGCAGTAGGACCAGCCCGCGACACCGTGGGGTTCCCCGGCGAGACGATATGGCCCTCCGCTTGCATCTTATACAGACGTAGCGAAAAATACAAATGCGGAGAAGCTCTGTGAAAACGCTTTATCGTTTGGCTCAAGTTCTGATGCTCGCAGCGATCGGTTTGTTGTGTTCCTCGGACACAATGCTTGCCCAAAGCAACACACTGCTGATCGGTCCCACTTCACTCGCCTTCACATACCAAACGGGCGCAGCGGTCCCGCCGGCGCAGAGCGTCGCGGTCTCCACCACCGGCGCGAGCCTCGCTTTCACGGCCTCTGCATCGACTGTCTCGGGAGGGCCCTGGCTGTCTGTCAGCACGACCCTCGGAACCACGCCGGCCGGCTTGAGCGTCTCCGTCAGCCCGGCCAGCCTGTCGGCCGGCACTTACACCGGCTCCGTCACCATCACTGCTGCCGGCGCCTCCAACAGCCCCATCTCGGTTGCGGTATCGCTCACGGTGGTTGCGTCTTCTCAGGCGGTGGTCAGCCCCAGCGCGCTCTCGTTCAGTTTTCAGACGGGCGGAACGCTCCCGCCGAGTCAAATGCTAGCGGTTTCGAGCACCGGATCTCCCCTCAACTACACCGTGACGGGAACCAGCTCAGGCAGTTCGTGGCTGGTTCTGTCTTCCGCCGCTGGGACGACGCCCGGATCGATTGCGGTCAGCGTCAATCCCGGCGGCCTGGCCATCGGAACGTATAACGGCTCCATTACCATCACCGCCGCCGGCGCCTCCAACGGCCCGGTCACCGTCGCGGTGACGCTCACCGTGAGCGCCAGCCCGCAGGTGATTGCCAGCCCCACAGCGCTGCAATTCAACTTTCAGAGCGGGGGCGGCGTTCCCCCCAGCCAGTTGCTGTCGCTATCGAGCAGCGGCGCTTCTATCCCCTTCGCGGTCGCAGTGAGCACCAATAACGGCGGCAGCGGCTGGCTCGTGGTCGGACCTCTCAGCGGGGCAACCCCGGCCAGCCTCAGCGTATCGGTCAACCCGGTTGGACTCGGCTCGGGGACCTACACTGGATCGATCACCATCATTGCAGGCGGCGCGTCGAACAGCCCGGTCACTGTTGGGGTAACCCTCCTGGTCAGCGCCAGCCCGTTGCTGAACGCCAGCCCTGCTTCGCTGAGTTTCAACTTCCAGGTTGGCGCGGCGAATCCGGCGAATCAGAGCGTAACGCTCACCTCGACCGGGGCGGCGCTCAACTTCACCGTGTCCGCGGCGACCGCCACCGGCGGCGCGTGGCTGCTGGCCGGCCCCTTGTCGGGAACCACATCGGGCGCGGTTGTCGTTGCCGTCAGCCCGGCGGGCCTGGCTCCAGGAACGTACAGCGGAACGGTCATTTTCTCGGCTGCTGCCGCAGGCAACGGCTCGCAAACCGTGGCCGTGACGCTCACCGTGAGCAACAACCCGCTGCTCAACGTCAACCCGGCTTCGCTTTCTTTCGGCTTCCAACTCGGCACGGGTGCGCCCGCCAGTCAGACCGTGTCGATCGCATCCACGGGCGCTCCGCTGAGCTTTGCGGTGGCGTTCTCCACGAACACCGGTGGTTCCTGGCTCTCAGTAACGCCCAGCTCCGGGTCCACGCCCGCGACGCTGACTGTCGGAGTCAGCGTTTCCGGCCTCACAGCCGGCTCCTACACCGGATCGATCACGCTCACTGCGGCGGGCGCGGTCAGCCCGCAAACGATCCCAGTTACGCTGGTCGTAAGCAACACGGCGCTGCTGGTGGCAAGCCCGGCCTCGCTGACGTTTTCCACGGCTGCGGGCGGGCCCGCGCCGGTCTTTCAAGCCGTCTCGCTCACCAGCACCGACAGCACAGCGCTGAGCTTTACCATCACCACCAGCACCAGCGCCGGCGGCAGTTGGCTCCTGGTGGGCCCGCTCAGCGGCTCCACGCCCAGCAACCTGAGCGTCGCGGTGAATCCAAACGGACTCAGCGCCGGAAGCTACACCGGCTCCATCGTCATCGCTTCGGCCGGCGTGCCCAACAGCCCGCAAACGATTTCCGTCACGCTGACCATCACCTCTTCGGTCACCCTGGCGGTTTCTCCGCCGTCGCTCTCGTTCAGCCAGATGGCCAACGGCCCCGCGCCCGCTTCTCAGATCCTCAATGTCACCAGTCCCGGCGGGTTGCTGACCTTCTCCGCCACGGCTTCGACCGGCGGCGGCGGCGCCTGGCTGTCCGTGACCCCCACGAGTGGAACCACGCCGGCCACGGTGAGCGTTGCGGTCAACGGTGCCGGCCTCTCGCCCGGGACGTATAGCGGCTCCATCACGCTCGCTTCCACGAGCCCCGGCAGCAGCCCGCAAACCGTACAGGTGACTCTCACGGTGACCGGGCAACAGGCCCTCTTCGTCAGCCCGGTGAGCCTGACATTCAGTTACCAGATCGGCTCGGGCGCGCCTGCCGCGCAGAGCGTCGCGGTTTCGGCCGGCGGCGGGGCCTTCTTAAGTATCAGCGCTACAGCCACCACGGTTACCGGGAGCGGCTGGTTGTCGGTGTCGCCAACGTCGGCCACCACCCCGGCCACGCTCAGCGTTGCGGTGAATCCCGCCAATCTCACCGCCGGCACTTACAACGGCGCCATTACTATCACTTCGCCCTCTTCGGCCAACGGCCCGCAGACCGTCAACGTCACGCTCACGGTCGCTGTAGCCCCGCCGCCGGCCCCGGTTATCATGTCCGTCGTGAACGGGGCGAGTTTTCTTCCGACCTCCGTCTCCCCGGGCCAGATTGTGACTTTCTTCGGCTCGAGCATCGGGCCGCCGACCGCAGCCTTGCTGCGCCTGAAGGCCGACGGCACCGTTGACACCAAGATCGGCGATACGCAGGTGACGTTTGACGGAAATTTCGCCCCCATGATCTACGCTTCGAGCACACAGGTCAGCGCGATCGTGCCGTACGAAATCGCCGGCCGGTTCAATACGCACGTGCAGATCGTGGTGCAGGGCGTCGCATCGCCCGGCATCGATGTGCGGGTGGTGGATGCCGCGCCCGGCATCTTCACCCTGGATTCCACGGGCATCGGCCAGGGCGCCATCCTGAATCAGGACTTTTCGGTCAACAAGGGCTCGAATCCCGCGCTGAAAGGCTCCGTGGTGATGATCTATGCGACCGGCGAGGGCCAAACCAATCCCGGAGGCATCGATGGAATCCTGACCGGCAATGTCTTGCGGAAGCCCCTGCTTCCCGTAACCGTGACCATTGGAGGCCAGACGGCGGAGGTGCTGTACTACGGCGCCGCGCCCACCCTGGTGGCCGGCGTGCTGCAAGTGAACGCGCGCATCCCGCAGGGCATCGCGTCGGGCAGCGCCGTCCCGGTGGTGATCACGGTCGGCACCGTCAGCAGCCAGATTGGGGTGACGCTGGCCGTGCAATGAGTGTAATGACCGGGCTTGCGATTAGAGGCCGCTCGCGCCGCGATGCTTCTCGGTCACCTGCCGGAACACGCGCAGCAGGTTCCCACCGAGGAACTTCTTGATGCGCTCCTCCGAGTAGCCGCGCCGCAGCATCGCGTCGGTGATCATGGGCAGGTCGCGAATATCGCGCATGCCGCGCGGGGGAGTCGGGCCGCCGTCGAAGTCCGTCCCCAACATAACGTGATCTTCGCCGATGATCTGAATCGCGCGATCCACCACTGCTACCCAATCGTCCATGGTCATCTTGACGTCCTCCGGCATGTCCTTCTGGCCGACCATGGGGAATGTCGGCGCCACCATGCGGTCGATCTCTGCGATCGACATTGTGGCTTCCTTCCGCCCGATGTCTTTGGTGTCCCAGAACGGTTTGCCCGCATGCTGCGTCACCCAGTTGAACGCCTTGACGTTGTGAAACTCGTTGCCGATCTGAAAGCCGATGACGCCACCCTTGGCCGCCAGCTTCTTCATCAGGTCGTCGGGCATGTTGCGGGGAATGTTGTTGATGGCCCGCATGCCGTGATGGGTCGCAACAATAGGGTCGCTGCTGACGTCGATGGCCTGTGAGATCGTCTCATCCGAACCGTGCGAGACGTTGATCACCATGCCCAGGCGGTTCATCTCCCGCACCACCGCGCGGCCGTGCTCGTTGAGGCCGTGCCACTTCGGCGGCGCGCAGCAGGAGTCGGCGAAATTATTCGTCCAGTTGTGGGCGGGAAGCTGCGCCGAGCGCAGGCCGAGGCGATAGAGGTCGCGCAGCACGCCCAGGTCGCCGTCGATGTCGAAGCCGCCCTCCAGGTCCATCACCGCAGCGATTTTTCCGCTCTTGGCGATGCGCTCGACGTCGGAAGCGTTGTAGGCCCACTCGATCTGGTCCTGGTTTTTCGCCACCTGATTCAGCGCCAGGTCGATCAGCCGCAGCGTCTGCTTGGTTTCGTAATGCCCCGGGTAGTAAGCCTCAGTGATGAACAGCGAAAAAAACATGGCCTTGAGACCGCCCTGCTTGGCCCGCGGCAGATCGACCTGGCCGTCGCTGACGCGCTGGCCGATGTCGCCGCCCCCGTAAAGCTGGCGGTCGATCATGTGGACGTGAGCGTCGAAGACAAGCGCCTCCTGGTGCAGCCGGAGCGCCCGCTCGGAAACGCGCAGCTGCGCCCCGAGCGACAAAGCCGTGAATGTAGCCAGAAGGAAGATTCGCCTCAAGGAAGTGGCCTCCAGAACCTATGAGGATACCGCGTCCCTGCGGCCGGCGGAGGATTGCGGGTCGCGAATGAACGCGAATCGAACCGGTGTTCTTGATATTCGCGTGGATTCGCGTCCATTCGCGACCGATTCAGTTTTCCCGCGCCTTGCCGGTTTCTGCGGTAGAATGCTGGTTTCAAAGCTATGAACATTTCCCGCAGAGAACTACTAGCCGGTATGGGCGCCTCGCCCCTCATCCTGCGCGGCCAGAAGCGCCCCGCGCGGCCCCAGCTTGCCGGGGTCTGCACCATCATGTTCAAGTATTCCCACGCCCAGCACATCATCGACCGCTTCCTCGACGGCTACGGCTGGGACGGCACGTGGCATCGCCCGCCGATGGACCTGGTCTCGCTCTACGTGAACCAAATCGGCAATGACGACCTCAGCCGCGAGCGCGCCCGCCGCCACCCGTCGATGAAGATGTACCCGACCATCGCCGAGGCGCTGACGCGCGGCACAAGCAAGCTGGCCGTCGACGGCGTGGTGATGGTGGGCGAGCACGGTCACTACCCGCGCAACGAGAAAGGCCAGACCAAGTACCCGCGCTACGAATTCTTCGAGCAGATCGTGAAGGTATACCGGGATAGCGGCCGCTCCGTCCCGCTGTTCAGCGACAAGCACCTGTCGTGGAACTGGGACTGGGCCAAGGAAATGTACGACACCTCGAAGAGCATGGGCTTCCCGTTCATGGCCGGCTCGAGCCTGCCGGTGACCTGGCGCATGCCGTCGGTCGAGATGCCGCTCGGCTCGCGCATCCGCGAGGCGGTATGCGCCTGTTACGGCGGCGTGGACAGCTACGATTTCCACGGCCTCGAAACCATCCAGTGCATGGTGGAGCGGAGGCAGGGCGGCGAGAAAGGCGTCAAGTGGCTGCAGGCTTACCGCGGCGACAAATTCTGGGAAGCCTACCAGGAAGGCATCTGGTCGCACGACCTGATGAAGGCCGCCCTGTGCCGCAGCCATACGCTCAAGCCTGCGCGGGAAGGGTTCAACGACACTTACCCCACCGTCGACGAGATGAAGCGGCTGGTGCGGCGTCCGGTGGCCTACCATTACGAACACGAGGACGGCCTGAAGTGCACCATGCTGCTGCTCAGCGGCCTGATTGAGGATTTCACCTTCGCCGCGCGCATGGAAGGCCGCAAGGAGATTTTCTCGGTGCAGATGTATCTGCCCATGCCGCCGGCGCGCACGAGCCTCGCCAATTTCTTCAGCCCGCTGGTGAACAACATGGAAAAAATGTTCCTCACCGGCAAGGCCACCTATCCGGTGGAGCGCACGCTGCTCACCACCGGTCTCACGGCGGCCGGCGTCGAAAGCCTCTATCGCCAGCAGGCGCGCTACGAAACGCCGCACCTCGCCGTGCGCTACCAGCCGACCAAGGAATCGCACTTCTGGAGAACCTAGGGATCATGCCCGCCAACGCCGCGCCCAAGCGCATTGCTATCGTCACTACGATCTACAAATATCTTTCCCACGGCCAGCACATCGGCGACCGCTTTCTGGTGGGCTACCCGCACGCCGGCGAGTGGCGGCAGCCCAACGTGAAGGTGGTCTCGCTCTACGTGGACCAGAAGCCAGACGGCGACTTGAGCGCCGCGCGCGGGAAAGAATTCGGCTTTCAGGTGTATCCCACCATCGCCGAGGCGCTGCGTTGTGGGGGCGCGAAGCTCGCCGTGGACGCCGTGCTGATTGTCGCCGAGCACGGTGACTACCCGCGCAACGAGAAGGGCCAGATCCTCTATCCACGCTACGAATTTTTCCAGCAGTGCGTCGATGTCTTCGAGAAAGACGGCCGCGCGACGCCGGTCTACAACGACAAGCACCTTTCCTACAGCTTCGAAAAAGCGAAAGCGATGGTGGACGCCTCGAAGCGGCTCGGCTTCCCCATGCTGGCCGGCTCGTCGCTACCGGTGACCTGGCGGTTGCCCGACATGGAGCTGCCGCTCGACTGCGAGATCGAAGACGCGCTGATGGTGGGCGTGGGCGGCTCCGACCCTATGGACTATCACGCCCTCGAAGCCCTGCAATGCATGATCGAGCGGCGCAAAGGCGGCGAAACCGGCGTGAAGGCCGTGCACATGATCGAGGGCGACGCGGTATGGAAAGCGGGCGAGGAGGGGCGCTGGTCCAAGGAACTGCTCACCTCGGCCCTCTCGCGTAGTGACTCGCCGCAGGGCCTGACCCTCACCGATGGCCGCACGCAAGACCTGGTCGGCGACGGCGTGCTGCCCGGACTGGTGAAAGAACCCGCCGCCTACTTCGTGGAGCATCGCGACGGCCTGCGCACCACCCTGCTCATGCTCAACGGCGCAGTGCAAGACTTCAACTTTGCCGCCCGCGTGAAGGGCATGCCGCGCCTCCAGTCCACGCAGTTTTTCCTTTCGCCGGTGCCGAACGTCACCTACTCCGCATGCCTGGTGAACAAGATCGATGAGATGTTCGAGACCAGCCACGCGCCCTACCCCGTGGAGCGGACGCTGATCGTCAGCGGAATCCTCGAAAGCTGCCTCACCTCGCGCCTCCAGAACCACCAGCGCCTGGAAACGCCGCACCTCAGCGTGCGCTACCACGCGCCGAAGCAATCCCAGTACTGCCGGATGTAGCAGGCTGCGGAAAAAGGGGTTCGCGGGTCCGCTCCGTCACCGTCGCGGCTCTGTAAACTGTTGCGAACGCGTGAAGCCGATTCCGAGCCGCGCGCGGCCCGCCCCACAGCATATCGGGGGGAATTCTTACCAAGCCGGGACGAAGAACTTACCAGTGGCACGTGTGTGTCCGGACGTACCGGGCAGGGGCACGAAGACGGATTCGAGCCGGAAATGCAATGAGATAGAAAGAAGAGACGGGAAGCGGCACGCCGATTGCGATTGGATCGGCGTCAGCGAAAACACAGGAGAACTATGCGACCTCGGGTCCGGCAAGGTCCTGGGGCGAATCAATGCGGCGCGAGAGGAGGCGTGAAGAGGATGAGGAAAACAACAGCTTACCTGGCCGGCGCGCTGGCGCTGGCGATGATGGGAGGCGGGGACCGCAGCGCAGGAAAGGTGATCGAGCAGCGCGCCAGGACGCCGCAGCCGGAAGCAGTAGTCGTGGCGCCGGCGGGGACGGTGCTGCGCCTGCGCCTGGAGGAGGCGCTGGACACCTCGCGTAACTTCGCCGGAGACCATTTTGCGGCGAGCCTGGCGGAGCCGGTCCTGCTGCACGGGCGGACGGTGATTCCGAAAGGAACGACGTTCCGGGGGCACGTCGTGGATGCGAAGCCTTCCGGACGGCTTCATGGACGCGGCGAACTCGGGATCACGCTGGACTCGTTCATGCTGGACGGCAGATGGCACCGCATTGCGGTGGCATCTCATAGTTGGACGACGGGTGGGCACAAGAAGCGGAATCTCTTGCTGATCGGGGGCGGGTCGGGAACAGGCGCTCTGATTGGAGGACTGGCCGCCGGCGGCCCGTGGGCGCTCGCGGCAGCGGGGATCGGTGCGGGCGCGGGGACGGTGGGCGCAGCCGTGACCGGGAAGAAGAACGTGCACCTTCCTGCGGAGACCCGGCTGACATTTGTGCTCCGGGCGCCGGTGACGGTGCAGCGGCACGGGTAGGAAAGGCGCGGGGCGAGCCGGCGCCGGAGCTGGTTGCGGTGGGGCTAACGCCAGTAGCCGCGGTGGTAGTAGTAGCCGCCGTGACGGCGCTGCCAATAACCCGGCGCCCATCGCGCGTGCCGGTGCGGCGGCCGGGCCCAGTAGCCGGGGACCCAAGCGTAGCCGCCGCCACCCCAGTTCCAGAATCCCTGCACCCAAACGAATCCCGGACCAGGGGCCACGCCGTAGACTTCGACGCGTGGCGCAGGCGGGGGCGCTGCCACGTAGCCCGTCGCGTAGGTCGCGCGCGCCGCGCAACCCGTCATCACGCCTATCGTTAATACTGAGGCCAACAGCAAGGTTCGATTCCACATATCGGCCCTCCTGCGATGTGGAACGCGGCGCGGGCTCACGCCGTTGCCGGCTTAACGCTTGCTTCATTAACCTCGGATGAAGGCCGAACGGCGCGGGCCGGGGTATAGTAGTTGGAAGTGAAATTTCCCGTGAGCGCTCGTCGGATCGCCGTCATTGTCGTTGGCCTGTCGCTCATCGGGGCGCTTTTTGGCCAGCTCCCGTTTCGGGAGTACCCTGGCGTGGAGTATTACGAATTCCCGCTTCCGCCCGACTACATGCAACCTGCGGAGTGGGTCTTTGCGCGGCTGATGTATCCGCCGGCTCCTTACGGCCGCTGGCGGCGGCGCGGCGGTGACTGGACCAAGGGCCTCTCGAACTGGACAATTGATTACCCGCGCTCCGATCGGCACCTGGCCGAGGCGGTCCGGCGGCTGACGCGGATTGACGCCCGATCGGTGGAGCAGCCGGTCAACCTCGATGACGGCGACGAGGTCTACTACTGGCCGTGGCTCTATGCGGTCGAAGTGGGGCACTGGAACTTGACCGACGCGCAAGCGCAGAAGCTCCGCGAGTATCTTCTGCGCGGCGGATTCCTGATGGTCGACGACTTTCACGGCACCCGGGAATGGGCCGTCTTCATTGCCAGCATGCAGCGGGTGTTTCCTGACCGTCCGATCGTGGAGATCGCGAACGAGGACCCCATTTTCCACACCGTCTACGACTTGTCGGACCGGTTTCAAGTGCCGGGGGCGCAGTTTCTCTACAGCGGCAGAACCTACGAGTTCGACGGCTACGAGCCGCATTGGCGCGCCATCTATGACGACAAAGGCCGGGTGATGGTGGCCATCTGCAACGACATGGACCTGGGCGACTCCTGGGAGCATGCCGACAATCCGGAATATCCGGAGAAGTACACGGCCATGGGCGT
>DASQHK010000607.1:0-1844 GCA_035632135.1 Bryobacterales bacterium | reverse complement strand
CAGCCAGGCGGGAACCGCCAGCAGCACGCGGCCCAGCGGCGGATGCTGCGCCTCAATCGTGTAGCGGCCCGTCTGCACCATCTCGAGGCCGCAGGCAATGTGCGCGGCCTCGTCGGCGGTATCGTTGAAGACGCGATAGGTCCGATAGCAGCGGAAACAAAACAGCAGAATCAGCGCCGCCAGACCCGCGGCCACGCCGGCAGAGCGAAGTGCCCGCGCGCCCGGCCTGCCAGCGGAACTTCCCCCGGCCGGCATCTGCGCGGTCGCCCCGGCTGCCGCGGCCTCCCCTGGCTCCGACGGCCCCGCGGGACCTGCCGCGTCCGCGCCGGCTCGTTCAGCGGAATTGTCTGGCACGGAGATGGTCGAGGGCGACCTGCGCCGTCGCCGGCGTCACTTTGCCGGTGCGGACGAAATAATCGAGCACCGCGGTGATGGTAAAGAGCCGGTGGACGGGGTAGCCCTTGGCCTCCAGAATCTCGTCGCCGCCCTGCTCGCGGTCCACCACCACCAGAATGCGCGCCACGCGGATGCCGTCTTTGGCAAGCTGCTCGATTGCCCACAGCTTGGAGCGGCCCGAGGCCATCACGTCGTCGATCAGCGTGATCTCTCGATCTTGCTGATAGGTTCCCATGAAGGCGCTCGCTCCCGAAGCGCCTCCCGGATAAGAGGCCGGCTTCTTCCTCATCTGGCAGTAAAGCAGCGGCAAGCTCGTTCCGAGCGACGCCATGGCGGCCGAAAGGGCGAGCGGCGTGGCCGTATCCGGAATCCCCAGCACCTGCTGGGGCCGCACCGGCGGCTGGCCCACAATCTCGATGACCTTGCGGTGCAGCGCGCGCCCGAGCTGCTCGAGCAGCGCGACGTCCTCGTAGAGGCGATGCCGCAGGTCGATAAAAATCGGCGTAGCCAGGCCATACTCTTCCTTCACCTCTTGCCCCAGCAGGATCAGCCCCGCGCGCCAGATCGATTCCAGCAGCTCGTCCGTCATTCTTCAGCCGTGCACCCGTTTTTCCATCCCCGCCCAATAGGGATCCCGCAGCGCCCGCTTGAGAATCTTGCCGGTCGATCCCTTCGGCAGCGCATCCAGAAACTCGATGAACTTCGGCGCCTTGAAGCCCGCCAGGTGTTTGCGCACGAAATTCTGCAGCTCCTCTGCGGTCGCCGCCGTTCCGGGCTTGAGGCTCACGAACGCTTTGGGCGCCTCGCCCCACTTGTCATCGGGAATACCAACCACCGCCGCTTCGTAAACCGCCGGATGCCTGGCCAGCACGTTCTCGATCTCGATCGAAGAGATGTTCTCGCCGCCGCTGATGATGATGTCTTTCGCGCGGTCGACGATCAGCAGGTAGCCGTCCTCGTCCCACACCGCCATGTCGCCGGTGTGAAGCCAGCCGTCCACGATGACGCGCCGCGTCTCCTCGGGCTCGTCCCAATAGCCGTCCATGACGTTGTCGGTGCGGGTGATGATCTCGCCGATGTGCTTCCGGTCGCGCGGCACGTCGCGGCCTTCGGCGTCGACCACGCGCAGCTCCACGCCCGGAATCGCGCAGCCGGTAGTGGCCTGCCGCTCGATGCGGTCCTTCTTGGAGAGCGCGCCGAGCGTGCCCTTAAGGCGGGCGTTGGTCAGCACCGGCGAGGTTTCCGTCAGGCCGTAGCCCACGTAGCAGCGGCAGCGCAGCGCCTCCTCGACGCTGCGCACCAAAGCTGCCGAGCTGGGCGCGCCGCCCAGAAACACCTCGCGCAGGCTCGACAGGTCGTATTGGCCGATGCCGGGCGAGTGCACCAGCGCCGTGGCCATGGCCGGGACCATGGAGAAATTCGTCACCCGCTCGCGCTGCACGGTTTCG
>DASQHK010000606.1:0-6394 GCA_035632135.1 Bryobacterales bacterium | reverse complement strand
CGCTTCCGACCGCGCCGGGCCGCGAGCCCTATAACC
The DNA here is from genome assembly GCA_035632135.1 of Bryobacterales bacterium. Lineage (GTDB taxonomy): Bacteria > Acidobacteriota > Terriglobia > Bryobacterales > JACQDG01 > DASQHK01. The sequence continues at coordinate 6,358 of DASQHK010000606.1, read as the reverse complement.
GCGTCGATGCGTGGGCCGAGGACGACGCCGGGAATTTGTACGGAGGCGACTCGGACGGCTACCTGTTCCGGCTGAACCCCAAAACAGGCAAGATTGAGGACTTAGGTAAGCCACTCAACCAGTACCGGATCCGAGGCCTCGCCTTCGCGACGAACGGCAAGCTCTATGGCGTAGGCGGCGCTGACGGCGAGATGGCGCGGCTGTTTTCCTACGACCCGGCCCGGGCGGCTTACCAGGTGCTGGGCATGATCGATGTGAACCATCGCCCTTATTACACCTGGCAGGCGTACGTGATCGACGCGGTGGCGATGGGACTCGATGGAACGCTCTACCTCGGCCAGAGCGAGCGCCGGTCCAGGTTGTATTTATACTACCCGGAGTAGTTTCCCCTTTACAAAAGCGCAAGATACTGCTCGGCGGCTTCGAGCGTCGGATCGCGGCTGACGATGCGGAAGCGATCGGCGGCGGCCTGCGCGTAGGCTTGACGCGCGGGCTCGTAGGCTTCGCGGGCGGCCAGGACGCTGACAGGGGCCTTCATGGCGTCGACGGGCGAGACGAGGGCCAGCGGGCGAGCGGCCACGGCGGCCGCTACCTGCGGCAGATCGAAGTGCGTCAAAACATTTGGGATGAAAATGTTTGCGCTGTGCAGGTAGCGATCGACGCTCGTGAGGCTGCGATAGGAAAGCAGGCCGCCCTCGCAGATCACGGACTCGATGCGCGGATCGAGCGCCGCGGCGTAAAGCGACCATAGAGCGCCCATGCCTTTGCCGATCACCTGCACGCCGGAACCGGCGCCGGGGCGGCTGAGGACGTAATCTACGCTGCGAACTACATCCTGCACCCGCATGCCGAACAGCGACTCATCGATCTCCCAGGCCCAATAGGCGAGCGCGCTGTCGGCGTCATCCAGATTGCGAAACAGGCCTGAGCCGGCATCACCGGGGTGCGGCGGCCTGGTCTCACCAATACCACGAACATCCACGGAGACGACGCGCCGGCCTTTTTGCGCGAGCTGCTCGAGCGGACCGAACTCCAGGCCGTCGGCTTCCTTGCCGGCTTCGTGCACGTAGAGAATCGAAGGGCCGCCGGCGGCGCGCTCGGGCAGGAAGACCCACGCGGGGATGTAGATGCCGGGCTCGGAGAGAAACTGGACCTTTTCGATGCGATAGCCGTGGCGGGGCGTCGAGACCAGCAGGCGCGCGGCGAGCGGATGATCCGATTTTTGGTAGTGCAGCAAGCTGCGGATTTCGTCACGCATTTGCGCGGCAGTCCGCACGCGGCGCGGCGGCAGCGCGGCCTGCTTTTTCAGGATGCGGGAGTAGATCGTATCGCCGGTGTGGGAATAGTGGATGGAGCCATCGGGCGTGCAGTAGAGGGTCTCGAGAGCTTCGAGCTTCCAATCCGGCTCGCGCTCGAGGCCGGGCCGGTTATAGAACCAGCGGGAGAACCATTGGGTCGTAGCAAGACGCAGCTTCATGGTCCAGGCGTGCGGGTCTGTGGCCTGCTCGGTGGAGAATTTTTCGGGTACGCCGAGCAGCCGATAGCGCTCGCGAATTTGGCTGGCGGCGTTGTCGAAGCCCGCCGAGTAGTTTTCGATCGTAGCCAGCAGCGGGCGCGGAGCGATGGCGATGTGCAGATCGACAAGGTCGACGCCATAAACGGCGGCGGGCCAGAAGTGCTGCTCCACGTCGCCGGTGCCGATGCTCATGCCGGGGTGGATTTCCAGGGGCCAGCGCTTGTGTGTGCCGCCCTCGTGGACGGCCGCACAGGTGATGCGCTCGTCGAGCGCGCTGATGAAGAGCGTGAAGGTGCCGCCGCCGGAGTGGCCGGTGCAGCCGATGCGCTTGGCGTCGACCTCGGGGCGCGTGAGCAGATAGTCGATGCCGCGCATGCCGTCCCAGATGCGGTATTGGGTCAGGTCCTCGCCGATCAGCAGCAGGAGCTGGCCGGGCATATCGTGCTCCCAGGTGACCGGTCCGCCGATCTCGTTGCGGCCGGTTTCCGGGTTCCAGAACTGGCGGCGCTCGCCCTGGCCGATGGGATCATAAGCCAGCACGACAAAACCGGACTTCACCAGATCGAGGTAAGCGAACTGGAAGGTTGGAAACATGCGCGCCGTGTCATAGTGGCCGCAAGGCGAGAGGATGGCTGGAAACGGGCCCGAGCCGGAGGTGGGGACATAGAGGTTGCCGGTCACCCAGAAATCCGGGCGGCTCTGGTACATCACGTTCTCGATGCGGTAGCCCTCGCGCTCGGTGACCTTGACCACAACAGCGCCGAGCGGGTTGCGCTCCGGCAACCCACGCAGCATCTCGATGCACTTCTGGCGGACGAAGCGGTTGCGGGCCTCCATCTCGACGGGCGTGCGGATTTCGCTGCGCGCGCGGTCCCACCGCGCGGCAAGCGCGTTGATCTTCTTCGCCATGTAGGCGAGCAGCATGTCCGGCAGCTCTTCACTGTAAGAGCGCGCCGGCGCGGCCGGAGGCGGGGCAGCGAGCAAGCGGGGCGCGGCGGGAAGCGCGGCGGCTCCCATCAGGAACTGGCGCCGATTCGGTCGAGAGAAGTTAGGCATGGAGGTGGTATCAGCCATGGGGATGATAAATGAGGAGCGCCAGGCGGTAGTAGGCGTTGCCGATTTTACCGCCGGCCTCGACGGGTTTGCCGGCTTCGGGTCGGACCTCGATGGCGCCGCCGAAGTAAACAGCGCCGTCAGGACCGGTGCTGGCCGAGTTCGTGCCGATGACGCGGCGTCCATCGGACAGGCGCATCTCGCCGTGGTCTTCGATCTTGGCGGTGGCGAGATCGTAGGTGAGCAGGTGTGAAGCAGCGAGGCCGGCGCTGCCCGAGTAGTCGAACTCGCGGCCGGCGGCGGCGTAGTAAAGTTTGCGATCGCGCCCCAGCGTGAGACTGAGCGTGGCGTAGGGAACGTCCCGGCTGCGCTCGGAGCCGGGGATGCAAAGCTGGCCGAGCGTGCGGATCTCGCCATCTTCGCCGGCGTTGGGGTCGAAGGAGAATAACGTCGAGGCGCTTTCCTCGACGCCGTAGAATTTGCGCGTTTGCTGGTCCCACACCACCACGCGCCACGCGGTCTCGGATTTGTGGTAGTCGCGTCCGAGCGAGATGCCCTTTTCGCGAATGGGCAGACGCACGGAAAGCTCGCGCAGCGTGCCGGTGCGGGGGTTGTATTTGTAGATTTGCCCGCGGCCGAAGCTGCCGTAGACGTTGCCCTGGTCGTCGACGGCGATGGAGCGGCAGAGCGAATCCCAGTTGTTGACGCGGCCCAGATCGCCGACCACGCCCTTGGCCACGTCGTAGTAAATGAAATGGCCGCGCGGGTCGCTGATGCCGTAGATGCGGTGAAAGACCGGGTCATAGGCGCCGGCAATGATGCCGTCGGGAGCGAGGCCGATGCCAAGATCGGAAACGCGGCCGGCGCGCGGGTCGTAAGCCATCCAATGGCCGCCGGGGTAGCCCTCGGGCGTGGCGTAGCGGGCAAAGTTGAAGTCGCGGCCGTATTCCGACCCGAAGTAGATGCGGCCGTCGCGGCCCTCGCCGAACTTGGTGTGGATCTTGGCCTGCGGGCCGCGATGGAGGAATTGCTCGCCGACGAGCGCCGTGACCGCGCCTAGGTCTTGCATCCTGTCATCCTTCGAGTCGTAGCAGACCAGGTGGCCGTCAGCACCGTGGTGAGCGAGGCCGATGTAGACCCTGCCATCACTCGCCGCGAGCAGCGCCGCCCAGTGGCCGTCCATGTCGGCGAGGTCGGGAAAAATGCGGTAATCGACGTTGATGATCTTCGGCGCCGGCTCAGAAGCGCGTTGTTGGGGGGCCGCGGCGCTCCAGGCCATCGCGGCGAATAGAAAGCTGAAAATCCAGGCGCGCACGGTCATTGCAACTGTACCACCCCAAGGTCGTAGGTGCGAAGCGCCGGAACGGTGAAGACCGCGCGGCCCGATTGCAGCGTGAAGCGGAGGGGTTCGCTCGCATCCGTGTCGGGCGAGAGCAGCGTGACGCTCGCGACCTTCTTCGACTCCGGAACGGCGACGCTGACTTCGACGTTCTGGACGGAAGCCTCGCGAGCGACGTTGTAGTTGAGCAGGTGGACGAGCAGCTTGTTGTTTTGCTTCTGCTCGGTCAGCTCGGCGACGACGGTGGGCGGGGCGCTCACTTCGAGCGACAGCCGGCCGCCGGCGGCCCACTTGACCTCGCCGATGATCTCTTTCCAGTTGAGCGGGAGCTTCCAGTACTGGAAGGTGGTGCGAGCGCCGGTGGGTTTTTCGATGGCGGGGCGAACCGCCGGAATGTAGGCCACACGCCCGCGGCCAAATTCGCGGCGCACGGGGCTGATCGGCAGCGTTGCTTCGGCGTTGCGGGCGCCGCGCCGGGTGGATGCATCCACACCAAACAGGTCTCGCAGGCCGAAATTACGCCGGCGCTCCCGCCACTCGGTGTAGAGAGACGTGTCGTCGGTGGCGACAAGGCTCCCGCCGTTTTGGACGAACCGGCGGATCAGGGCGAGCTTGTCGTCGTTCAGGCATTCCTGGTCGGCAAGGACCAGGACCCGGTATTTCGAAAGGTCCTTGAGGTTGTCGTCGAAGATCACGTCAAAAGGAACCTTCGATTGGATGAGGGCCTGCTCAGCGAGTAGCGTGCTGACGTGCGGCCGGTCGTTGTTGTAGCCCATGCTGGCGAAGGAGTGCAGCACGGCCACATCGGCGACGTTATCTATGTCGCGGTAATGCTCGAAATAGCGGTGGAAGAAGCGGATGTAGCGGCGCTGGTCCTGGGGCAGGTCATAGCCGGCGAGAGTCCCGCCGACGTCGCCCAGGCACTGCCGGCCGAAGGCCATGGATTCGGCCATCTGAAGCACGCTGCCGCCCTGGCCGCCGGTGCCGACAAACAGCGTGTTGTGGAGCGTGCTCGCCATCTTGAACGTTCGGATGCGGCTGACCAGAATGCCGTCGGGCGTGACCCCGGCCGGGTCTCCTTCCTCGGTCCACACGGCGTCGAGATGAGCCAGCAAACGCGGATAATCGACGCCCTGCTCCCAGATGGTGTTGCGGCCGGAGATGCCGGAGTGGGGATTGGTCTCGACCGCCACTTCCGGATTCAGGCCGCGCAGGAGCCGCTCCATCTCGGCGTAATAGGCGGTGAGCTGCACGCAGCGGAAGTCAGCCCATTCCTGAAAGAGAGGATCGTTGATCGCGCCCAGCGGCCGGTCGTAGCGGGGCGGGAGCACGTAGCGAACGTCGGAGAAGCCGAAGCGTTGTTTGAGCTGCTCGGGGGAATACTTCGCGCCCAGAAATTCGCGGAACTGCTCGATGGCCAGGGGATGCTGAAAGATGGCCGGCTCGGCCTGCATGCTGGTGTTGTCGAAGTGGATCAGGTCGGCGTGAAAATCGGGGCTTTCGGCCAGGCGGAGGACGCGGCGCATGTATTCCCGATACCCGGGGTGCATGAAATAGACGCGCTTGCGGAAGGTCTGGTTGTCATAGAAAACGGGGCGGCCGAGATAATCCGGCACGAACCATTCTTCGGCTTCCGGCTTCTCGAGCAGAAACGTTTCATAAGCGATGGTGCTGCCGACGTAAACGCCGAGGCGCATGCCGTATTTGCGCACCCACTTGACCAGTTCTTTCGCCTTTTCCTGGTGCTCGCGCTCGGCCTCCAGGCCGAAACCTTTGTAGAAGTGGGTAATCACCAGGGTGACGCCAAGGTCTTTCAGCTTGCGGATGGCTTCCTCGCTGTGCTCCCGCTTTTCGTAATCCTCTTCCTGCCAGACGGGGTTGCCGCCCACGCGGCGCCGGAAGATGGGCATGGAATCGTGATTGGAAACGAGCACGAGCGGCGTCGAGTGCAGCCAGGAGGGACGTGCCGCAGGCGCCGGGCTCTGGGATGGAGCAGTGATCAGGCCGAAAATTCCGGCGACAGAAGCGGCGAGAAGCAAGACGGCAATGCGAGGCGTTTTCATGAGGTCCGGACCACTACAATACTGTACGTTTCAAGTTTCGGCAGATGGATTTGCGCGCGGCCCTTCTGAACCGTGAAGCGCAAAGCAGCGGCGGCGTGATCAGGCGACAGCTCGCGGACCTCGGCGACCTTTTTGCCGGGCGGAATTTGCAGGCTCACTTCGAGATCGCTCACGGCCGGGCGGCGAGCGGCGTCGTAGTTGAGCAAGTGAACGAAGAGCGTCCCAGTTGATTTTTGCGAGAGCAGCTCGGCCGTGACCGTATCCGGGGCCTTCACGTCGAGCGCGAAATCGCCGCCGGCCGCCCATCTTGTCTCCTCCAGCAGTTCTCGCCAGTTGAGCGGCAGTTTCCAATATTTGCTGAGCATCGGCGCGGTGGCCGGCTTGGCG
>DASQHK010000605.1:0-3959 GCA_035632135.1 Bryobacterales bacterium | reverse complement strand
CTTGCAGGGGGCCTCTGCAATCCAGGCAGCGCTTGAAGAAGCAGCGAACGCGCGGCTTCGGGTTTTCGTGGTTTGGGAGCCGGTGCTCCCCACCGACTGGGCGCCGCCCACGACCACTGCTCTAACGCGCATTTCCGACCGCCGCGCCGCGCAGTTCTGGGACCACGGCCGCTTGCTCTCGGAGAGGATGTGGGCCGCGGGCGTCCGGTCCCCGCTGGCGGGATCAGTCATCTGGGATTTCGTGGCGCTGTTCCCGCCGGGCGCCCGATGGGACGCCGCTTTCCCGAAGCCGGCGTTCACCGGCGCGCCCGTGGCGAACGTGCGCGGGGATGTGCGCTTGCTTTTACGGCAAGGCTTCCAGCCGCCGGCGACGCCGGGCCGTCCGTAGCGTGCGGCGAGTGAGCGCCGACCCGATTCCTTGTTCAGCGAGCGCAGGGTCGGCGAGAAGCAAGGCTTGTGGCCCTCGGCGCGGCGCGGCCCCGGTCAGTCTCGAGGCAATAGAGCACGGCCGTGTGCTGGCGGAAGAATCTCTTCTCTACTGGCCTGTTCAAGTGCCATAACCGGCGAAACGCGCCAGCCGTCCGGCCGGGTTATCATGAAACGAAGAGCATGCGGCGGCACCTCTCCATCCATCCTCGCGGACTGCTTCACGAGCTGTTCCATCGCCTCCGGGGACGCGAGCAGATGCTGGTGCGCGCGGGCGAGGAGCTGCCGCTGGTGGTGACGAGTTACCCGCGCGGGAACCTATCCCTGGCCGAGGCGCTGCGGTCGGCCGTCGGGCGGACCTATCGGCTGCTCTCCTCCGAAACCCGGCAACGATACGCCCCGATGACGCCGCTATTGCCGTCGCTGGTGGTGGTGGTGCTGCGAACGCGCAACCCCTGCACGTGCCTGGGCCACTACCATCCGCCAGGAACCGAGAGCCGCATCGCGCGGCGGCTGGCGAGTGACACCGGTTTGCGGGTGGGCGAGATTGACCTGGCCGTGGAGGCTATCCGGGGCTGGGAGCCCTTCCCCCTGGCAGCGATGGCGGCCGAGCCGGCGGCGGCGGACCGGCAGGAGTTGGATGAGTTTCGTTTCCACATCGCTCTGCTCGCCGTTTTCCTGCACGAGCTGGAGCACCTTGCCTTTCCCGAACGCGAGGAGCAGCAAGTGCGCAAGAGCAGCACCGAATTTTACGCGGCTTCGTTGCGGGAGCTGTTTTCAGAGCAGCTTGGGGTGAATTACGGGATTTGAGCCGGCCACCACCGGCCCTCGGGCCGGGCGTGCGCCACGCACGCGGCGCGGCGGACCTTCAAAGACGACATCGCCGGCGCGGGCCACCGCGGCTTCGGCGCTCTCCGTTTCGGCGTATTGCACCAGCCGCACCGCCACCACTTGCAGCAGCGTGCCGGCCAGGAACCAAATCTGCCAGTGTGAAAACACGCCGGCCGGGATCGGGAAGCGGGCCGTCCAGGCCAGATCATAGCTCCAGCGCCACAGGCAAAGGAAGAAACTGCACAGAGCGAGCGGCCAAAACACGGAAGCGCCCAGGTACGCCAGCCGGCGATTGGGCCGCCGGCTGCGCACGATCCACTTCTCCGGCGCGGTTCGGATTCGCAGTGTCACCCGCATAACTATCGGTTCGACGCCCGGAAAGCAGCAGTGTAACATGGATCGCATTCTGGTATAAATCAGGGTTTCCACCGAGAACCACCTGGACAGATCGGGATCGGGGGCAGCGATGAAGAAGATCAAGACCGCGGTGATCGGGACCGGGTTTGTGGGGCGCGTGCACGTGGAGGGCATTCGCCGGCTGGGCGAGGTGGAGCTGGCCGCCATCGCCGATCAGTCGGAGGAGCTGGCCCGCAAGTTCGGCCAGCAGCTCGGCGTCGAGCGAGCGGTGGGCGACTACCGCTTGTTGCTGGCCGATCCCGAGATTCAAGCGGTCCACATCTGCGTCCCCAATAGCGCGCACTATGGCGTCGCCAAGGACGCCATCGAAGCCGGCAAGGCCGTGCTCTGCGAAAAGCCCCTGGCCGCCTCGGCGGCCGAGGCGCAAGGGCTGGTCGAGCTGGCCGCGCGCCACAAGGTCGTCAACGCCACCAGCTACAACTTGCGGTTTTATCCGCTGGTGCAGCAGATGCGCCGCATGGTCGTCACGGGCGAGCTGGGCGAGATCCTGGCCGTGCAGGGTACCTATTCACAAGACTGGCTCTTCTACGAAACGGATTACAACTGGCGCCTGGAGCCGGAGGCGGGCGGCAAGTCGCGGGCCATGGCCGACATCGGCTCGCACTGGTGCGACATGGTGGAGCACGTCACTGGCCTGAAGATCACTTCGCTGTGCGCGGAATTGCAAACGTTCCATCCCATCCGCAAGAAGCCGAAGAAGCCCCTCGAGACTTACGCCGGCAAGCTGCTCACGGCGGAAGATTACGAAGACCGGAAAATCGAGACGGAGGATTTCGGCGCCATCCTGCTGCGGCTGGGGAAGCGCGCGCGGGGGGCGCTCACCATCAACCAGGTGGCGGCGGGACGCAAGAACCGCCTGCTGCTCGAGATTTATGGCACGCGGCGCGGGGTGGCGTGGGACGGCGAGAACCCCAACGAGCTGTGGATCGGCCGGCGCGATGGCAACAACGAGCTGCTGGTGAAGGACCCGTCGCTGCTCGATCCCAAAGCCCGCGAGTACGCCGACCTGCCCGGCGGCCACGCCGAAGGCTACGGCGACACGTTCAAGCAATTGTTCCGGCGATTTTACGCCGCCGTGCGCGATCCCTCGCAGCCGGCCGATATTCCCACCTTCACGGCCGGCCTGCGGCAGCTTACCTTGGTTGAGGCGGCGTTGCGGAGCTCGGCTCAGAAGGCGTGGGTCGAGACATAGCGCCGCTGCGGCGGGCTTCGATCACCACGTCGGCCAGTTGCGGGAGGCTATCGACCAGCAGGTCGGGCGGCTCCTCGGCAAAGGTCTCCGGCTGGAACCCGTAGGTGACGCCGCAGGCCCAAGCGCCGGCGTTGCGGGCCGTGCGCACATCCACGGCGCTATCACCCACCACCATCGTTTGCTCGGGCCGCGCGCCCAGCTCGGCCATCGCTTGTGACAGTCCTTCCGGATGGGGCTTCTTGGTTTCAAAGCTGTTGCCACCGTAGACGAGCCGGAAGCGATCGGCGACCCCGAGGCCACGCAGCAGGTCGCGGCTGAAGCGCACCGGCTTGTTGGTGAGCACGGCCATACGCAGGCCCGCCGCCTGCAAGCGCTCGAGCGCCGCCTCCGCGCCCGGATAAAGGCGCGTGTTGTCGAGCATGTGCCGGCGGTAGTAGTTCAAAAAAAACTCGAGCGAGCGCTGAAGCTGCGCTTCACTGTATTGCTCGCCGATGGCCTTGCGGATCAGCACCGGCGCGCCGTTGCCGACGTAGGAGAAAACGGTGTCGTCAGAGAGCGGCGGCAGGTTCAGCCCGGCGCGGGTAGCGTTGACCGAGAGCGCCAGATCGAGCTTGGAGTCGATCAGCGTGCCGTCCAGATCAAATACCAACAATTCCACGTGCATCTGTTTCAGTTTAGCAGCGGCGCCGGACTGTGGAAGCCGCAATACTCTATAATGCGCAGCATGGCCGCGAGCGGCGTTCGCCACCGGGTTTTGCTGCTGACGTTTCTCACTTCCTTCATCATGTACATGGACCGCGTGTGCATGGGGTCGGCGGCGCCGTCGATCATGGCCGAGTTCCACCTCACCAAGGTCACCATGGGCGGCGCGGCTTCGGCGTTCAACTGGGCGTACGCGCTGTTTCAGGTGCCGGGCGGGTGGATGGCCGACCGCTTCGGCCCGCGCATCGTGCTGGCCGGGGCGATGGCCTGGTGGTCGTGCTTCACGGTCGCCACCGGGTTTTCTTTCAACGCCCTTTCGCTGGCGGTGACGCAATGGTTCTTCGGCATGGGGGAGGCGGCGGCGTTCCCGGCCAGCTCGCGCGCGCTGGTG
>DASQHK010000604.1:0-2714 GCA_035632135.1 Bryobacterales bacterium | reverse complement strand
CCTCCGGATGCGCCGCGCCGCATGCCAAACGGCAGCCAGGCCACCACGCCGAAGGAGCAGCCCATCAGAAACAGAAACCGAAAGCGGGCGCTGCGGGAGAGATACCGCAGCTCCTTCTCGATCAGGGCGGCGGCGGGATCGGGAAGCAGCCGCGCGGGAAGCTGGTAGAGCCGGTCGGTCCAGGTTTCTCGCTCGGGCTGGGATCCCAGAGTCGCGGCGCGGGCGGCGGCGAAATCAAAGCGGAAGCTGCGGCGAAACTGCCAGAAGCCGAAGGCGGCGGCGAGCGCGCAGGCGCCGGCCATCACCGCCCAGTCCGCGCCGCCGCTGCGTCCCAGGTAAGCGTGGGCCAGGGCGGTGGAAGGCAGGAACGACTGCGGCAGAAACTGAAACACCGCGTAGATGTGGTGGCTGACCCTGCGGCCCGAGCCGCTCCACAAAATCAGTTGCGGCGTGGCGCTGGCCATCACGATGGCGAACAGAAAAATCTCGCGGAAGCGCCGCCGCTGCAGCAGCCGCTCGAGCAGGTTGCGCAGGCCCGCCGAGAGCAGCATGTTGAACAGCACGAACAGCGCCACGGCGGGCGCGAAAACAGGTATCGCGCGCGGCGCCCGTGCCGCCATTCCCAGCGTCAGCCCCGCCAGGAGCAGCAGCATCTCCAGGCCGTTGATCAGCCGCAGCAGGCACTCCACCACGAACAGCGACCCCACGCCGATCGGGAACAGAGCCATTTTGCGCAGGTCGATCGAGACGCCCATGGAGGCCGTGAGCAGGGGGCTCAGTTGCCAGTACATCAGGATGAAAAACAGAATGGCCGGCAGGGCGCGCTCGAGCTGCGGGCCCCGCACCCAAAACGAGAGAGCAAAGAGACCGGCCGCCCCCGCTGCCCAAAGGCCGTACCAGACGATGGCCGCCACCGCCGAGAGAATCAGCCCCACGCGCTGGGAGCGCGAGCGCAGGCTGTTCTTCATCGATAGCCATTGGATGCGCAGCACCGCCCGCATCTGGCCGATGGACGCCGAGCTGGTCATGATTTACAGCCAGTCCAGATTCTGGGCCGCCTTTTCTCCGCCTACTACCCGGACAAACGTGTCTTCGAGCGTCACCTCGCCGGAGCGCAGCTCGTCGATGCTTCCTTCGATCACCAGGCGGCCTTCGTTGATGATGGCCACCCGGTCGCAAAGCCGCTCCACCACCTCGAGCACGTGGGAAGTGAGGAAGATGGTCGCGCCCTGCCGGACCTGGTTGAGCAGAATGTCCTTCATCAGTCGCGCTCCCATAGGATCGACGCCTTCGAAGGGCTCGTCGAGCAGAAACAGTTGCGGCCGGTGAATCAGCGCCGCCGCCAGCGCCGCCCGCTTTTTCATCCCCTTGGAGTATTCCGAGATCAGCTTGCGCGGCTGGTGGTTGAGCTCAAACAGATCGAGCAGCTCGCGGGCGCGCTCGGCGGCCACCGCCCGCTCGAGGCCGTACATGCGGCCGACAAATTGCAGAAACTCCGGGCCCGTCAGCCGGTCGAACAGCACGCTCTCATCAGGTACGATGCCGATGAGCCGCTTGATTTGCTGCACGTTGCTTTCGAGCGGCAGGCCCAGAATCTCGACCTCGCCGGAGGTGGACGGGACGAGGCCGATCAGGATGTGAATCGTCGTGGTTTTGCCGGCGCCGTTGGGCCCCAGAAAACCGAAAAACGAACCTTGCGGAACGGTCAGGTCGAGGCCGTCGACAGCGGCTTTCTGGCCGTAGAGCTTGCGCAGGCCGCGGGTCTGAATGGCCGCCGTCATGGACCCAGTGTAGCCGATCGGGTTGCGAGCCGCCCGGCAGCCGGCGGGTTCCAGCTTCTTGGCGCGGCGCCGGGGGCATCTTTTTCCCGGCTACTTTTTCTTGACTTCGGGGCTGTCCGACTTTACGATGAAAGCATCACTGAGGAAGGAGGTGGTCCAGACAATATGCATAGTCCTAGACCCTGTGAGGTGGCCGACTCCTGAGTCGACCGCTCTAACGTTCGGTTCCCCGATGTCAGTGGTCGGGGCCAGTTCCTGCTGAACGGCCATTTCACAGGTGGCAGTTCGGTAACAATTCGAAAGCCGCAGGAGTAATCCTGGGCTACCTTGCACAGCCCCCGGGAGGTTGACGGCTTCCCGGGGGCTTGCTGTTTAAGGGATGACGCGACTGCTTCCGATTCCGTTTCTGGCGCTCGTTTTCCTTCCCGCGTGTGCGCGAGGCGATCGGGCGCAGTCCAATTGCGAATGGCCTCACGAAGCAGCGATCCCGCTCGACCTGAGCAAGCCGGCGCAGCAACGGCATCTCAGCGATGACGCGGAGGTCGCCGAAGACGTTGCGATTCGCTACGCCGATTTGTGCAGCGGACCACACTCCAGACACTTCGCGGGGTTCGGCGAGTATGTGCGAACGCGAGACCGGTGCATGGCGGCGCTTTTCCAGGCGATCGCGAACAACCACAGTGTGCCGCGGGAGCAGGTTCAGGAGTCTGTCGGGCATCGCCGTGCGAGTTTGGATCTGGCGGTCATCCTATCCTTCGCCGTTCTCTACGGCTTTGCAGCGAGCGTTATGGCTCGGCGGGTCTGGCGCCGGTTTCCGGTTGACGAGGGATGGATGGCGGGGGCGGTGGCAGTCCTGGTCATTTCGCTTGTCTTCAGCGCGGGCGGCGTGCTCGCCGGCGAACAATGGTCAGTCGCCATGGAGAATTTTCGGCT
>DASQHK010000603.1:0-4837 GCA_035632135.1 Bryobacterales bacterium | reverse complement strand
TGCGCGCGAGTGGCCTCGGTGATGTCGTGCACTCTGCCGAAAATGTCGCGCGCGTGCTGCCGGGTTTCTTCCACCAGCCGCCGGGTGCTGTCGACGATCGGCTCGGCCCGATCCGCCAGCTCCAGGAGCCGCTGGCGGATCGACCGGACGTTGATAAACACGCCCACCAGGGCCACCATCTGTATCAGCAGGGCAGCCGCTGCCACCCCGGTGAAGATGCTGATGATCAGCAGAAATCGCGTGTCCATTCGAAGTACGCCCTCAGCGGCCGGGGGCTCCGGCCATTCACATGCCGGCAGAGCCTTCCGAGCTGTGCGGCTGATCGCTTGAAACGCTTTGCCGGTAGGCCTGCTTGCCGGCTTCCAGGGCCGCCGCCAGATTTTCTTTCTGCGATTGCAGCGTCTCGCGGCCGCGGCTGACCAGTTCCGACGCGGAGTCGCGCACCTCTTCGCCCTTGCGGCGCAGGTAGTCGCGGCCCTCATTGGCTTTCGATTTCAGCATTTCGCGGGTTTCATCGCCCGCTTTGGGGGCGAACAGAACCCCGATGGCTACGCCCATGCCCAAACCGAACAGGAAATACGACACTTTGTTGTCTTCCATAGTGTCCCCCTTCCGAGCCTCACTATAACATAGGCGGTGGGGTTCCACCGCGCGGCTCCGAAAAGCGTGTTCGGCCTGGACCGCCCGGAGGAGCCTACGTGAATTTACCGGCTAGCCGCCGCCGGTTGGACTATAATGGAGGTAAGAGGTGTTGCCATGCCAAACGCGAAGCGACTTTCGGTTTGGGTCATGATGGCGGCCGCGATTTTGTGGATGCCGACTCTGGCCTGGGCGCAACGAGGAGGAGGTGGCCACGGCGGAGGCGGCGGTGGTTTTCACGGCGGCGGGGGCGGCGGCATGCGCGGCGGCGGCGGGATGCGGGGCGGTGGTGGTGGCTTCCGCGGCGGTGGTGCTATCCGCTCCGGCGGCGGCGGCTTCCACGGCGGCGGCTTTGTGGGCGGCATACGTGGCGGCGGGTTCCGCGGCGGAGGCGGATTTCACCGTTTCGGCGGCGCTTGCGTCGGCTGCTTTCGCGGGGGCTTCTTCGGGCGCAATCGTTTCTTCGGCAGCAGCATCTTTTTCGGTTACCCGGCGTTCGGGTACGGCTTCGGCTATGGCTATGGGCCTGATTGGGGCTATCCCTATTATTCCTACCCACCGCCCAGTTACGGGTACCCAGGCTACGACCCTTACTACGATCCCTACGCGGGCTACAGCGCGCCGGCGTACAGCGCCCCTTCCCAGGTCGTGGTGCAAGTTCCGCCGGCCGGCGCGGCGGAACCCTATCGCGATCCGGGCGAGAGCCGCGTCGTTCGTGTCCCTCCCGCCGAGCGCTACTGGCTGATCGCGTTTCAGGACAAGACCATCAAGGCGGTAACCGACTACTGGCTCGACGGCGACACGCTGAATTACGTGACGCGCCAGGGAGCGAAAGCATCCACCCAACTGGCCGGCATCGACCTGAGCTTCACCAAGGAATTGAATCGCGAGCGCGGCGTGGAGTTTCGGCTGCCGAGTCCCGGCACTGATCCCGGCGGCGGCAGCGGCGGCCGCTACCAGCCGCACCGGCTGGACGACTTCGGCCGCCCGGAATAGTTCGCGCGCCGCCGGCTCGTCCGGCGGCGTGACTTCCCTTCCGCCGCATTGTAAGGTTCTCTCCGCGGGGTCACTTCTACAGCTCTACTGAATCCGAGAGAATTTCTGCACGCTGCGGGCGCCACAGCCGCTGCCGGACTGTTTCCGGCGCGCTACCAGCGGCTCGCCGCCGCCCTGCACAAGAAAGTCAAGCGTCGGGTTCCACCTTCACCAGGTTCCAGTCCCGGGTGCTGCGGACGATCATACACTGGGGTAGCACCTGCTTCCGTCTGACGCGGTAGCGGCGAACGTGGCTGTTCAGCGGCGACGATCGCGATCGGATTTCCGCCAACGCGACCATCCCAAGACGCCAATTCCCACAAGGAGAAGAAGCAGCGCGGTCGCGTGGTCGTGGCACCACTCGACCCAGTTTGGGTAGGCAAACATTAACCCGTAGAGAACGAACGCAACCAAAAGGATGACGACGCTCCTCCAACTGAACACAAACATGGCGTGACCCGCTCGGATGGCAATCCGTTCCCGCATTTTAGCGTGTCTTTATCTTCAAATGGCGGCGGGACTGGGCCTGGTCGTTTCGTAGAAAAAGGCTTACAGCGCAAACGGCCCCAGCGCCCCGGCGCGAACTTCGATCCCCAGCCCCGGCCCCTGCGGGACAAACAGCCGCCCCCGATCGAGGCGCACGGGCTCGGCGACAATCTCGGTGCGCAGCGGGTTCTCCGTCCGGTCACATTCGATGAGCTTGTGCGCGGGCGTGAGCGTGGCCGGCGGCCCCGGCAGGGCGGCGTAAAAATGCAGCGCTGCGGCGAGGCCCACCGCCGAGCCCCAGGCATGCGGCGTCACGTGCACGCTGTAGATCGAGGCCAGCGTGGCGATCTTCATCGCCTCGCTGATGCCGCCGCAGGCGCAGAGGTCCGGTTGGGCATAATCGACGGCGCGGCGGCGCAGCAGCGGCTCGAAGCCGAACCGCGTGTACTCGGCCTCGCCTCCAGCGAGCGGAATCGCGATGCGCTGCTTCACTTCGAGGTATCCGTCGATGTCGAGCGGCGACACCGGCTCCTCGAACCAGCCGATGCGATGGTTCTCCACCAGCCGCCCCAGGGCGATGGCATCCACGGGCGTGTAAGCGTGGTTGGCATCGATCATCAGGCGCGCCGCCGAACCCATGGCGCGCCGTACCGCGCCCACCAGCACTGCGTCGCGCTCCACGCCCAGCCCGACCTTCATCTTCATCGCGGTGAATCCATCGGCCAGGTAGTTCTCCGCCTCGCGCGCAAAGCGGCTCTCCAATTTCTCTTCGCCGCCGAAATAAAACCCGGTGGCATAGCAGGGGATCGCTTCGGTGTGGGAGCCGCCGAGCAGGCGGTAAAGCGGCACGCCGGCCGCGCGCGCCTTGATGTCCCAGAAGGCGATGTCGAGACCGCTGATCGCCGCGAGCATCGTGCCCTTCTGCCCGTAATCGACGCTGCGGGCGAACAAGAAGTGCCACAATGCTTCGGTGTCGCGCGGGTCGCGGCCCAGCAGCAGGGGGGCGAAGAAATCGCGGACCGCCGAGGCGCTCGGCCGGGTTGGCCCGTAAGCCTCGCCCCATCCCGTGATCCCTTCGTCGGTTTCGACCTCCACCAGCGTGGTTTCGCGGGAATGCAGCGTCCACTGCGAGTAAGCGAACGGCTCTTTGAGTGGCGCCCGCAGCGGGTGCGCGTGGATGCCGGTGATTTTCATGGCCGCACCTCGCGGGAAACCGCGCTTGCAAGCAGCGCCGGCAGCGCGGTCCCGATCTCCTCGCGCAGGGCCAGGTCGGCGATGTCGTCGAGCGGCGTGGGCGTGCGGTTGATGATGACGAGCCGCGCGCCGGCCCGCTTGGCCAGCGCCGGCAGCAGGGCCGCCGGCTGTACTACTAATGACGAGCCGGCCGCCAGAAACATTTCGCAGCTCTGGGAAACCTGCATCGCCCGCGCCAGCTCGCGCTCGGGCATCGCCTGGCCGAAGGAGATGGTCGCGGGCTTGAGCAGCCCGCCGCACTCCCCGCATTCCGGCGCCGGGTCGCCCGCCTCGATGCGCCGCAGGGCATCATCCATAGGTATGCGGCGGCCGCAGGAGAGGCACGCCGCCTCGGCGGTGGTGCCGTGCAGCTCAATCACCAGCTCGGGGCTCTGCCCCGCGCGCTGGTGCAGCCCGTCGATGTTTTGCGTGATCATAGCGCGCAGCTTCCCCTGCCGCTCCAGCTCCACGAATGCCAGGTGCCCTGCGTTGGGCTTGGCGTCGCGCATGGCCGGCCAGCTTTCCGCCTTCTGCCGCCAGTATTCGATGCGCCCTGCGCGGCTCGACACAAACTCGCCGAACTCGACCGTCCGGTTGCGCGCCCACACGCCGTTGAGGCTGCGAAAATCGGGGATGCCCGATTCGGTCGAGATGCCCGCCCCGGTGAAGCCGACAATGTTGCTGGAGCGGGCAATCCACTCCCGCGCTTCCGCGATGGTCATGGCTTAGGTTCTGGCCGGTTCTTATAGTAGCCGAAAATGCACCGTGACTGAGGCTTCCACAGTCACCGGCTGGCCGCCTTTCAGGGCCGGCTTAAACCGCCATTGCTCGACCGCCTCGACCGCCTTTTCATCCAGCCCCAGCCCCAGGCTGTGCTCGAGCCGGATGTTGTGCGGCCGGCCATCGGGCCGGACCTCGAGGCGCAGGCCGACCACGCCTTCCAGATGGAACGGCCGGGCATCTTCACTGTATTGCGGATCGACGCGGTGGATCAGGCGCGGGGGCTGGTCGCAGTCGGCGGCGCGAAATACCTGGCCGGCGGGCGCCTCGCTCCCCGCCGCTTGGATGCGCCTGGCGCGGATCGCCTGGGCGCGGGTCTGCATTTCGTGCGCCTGGGAGGTCTCTTCCATCTCGCCGAGCAGGCGCGCGTAGTGTTCCAGACTGCTGGCCACCGCGAGGTCGTCAGGCTGCAGCTCTTTTTCGCGAATGGAGAGCGCTTGCTGATAGAGCGGTTTGGCTTCCGCCAGCCGGTCCTGCCTTTCGTAGAGCAGGGCGAGGTAGATGAGACTCTGCGCTTCCTGCAGCGGCCCGAGCGCTTGCGCATCTTTGAGCGCAGCGCGAAGCTGCAGCTCGGCCCCTTCGTAAGCTTTCTGGTTGAGCAGCCGCAGCCCTTCGGAAGTCTCGTGATCCCAGCGCGACGGCTGCGCGGCCGCGCGCACAAGCA
>DASQHK010000602.1:0-8421 GCA_035632135.1 Bryobacterales bacterium | reverse complement strand
CGACGCGTTCAACGCCTTCAACCAGGCCGACTTCGCGGCGAGCGACGTCCGCAACGGCAAGTACAACTACATCGGGGCCACGGGCGCGTTCGTGCCCACCACCAACTTTGGAACCTACGGCACCCAATCCTTCGACAACCGCATTCTCCAGATCTCAGGGAAGATCGTGTTTTGAACGCTCGCCGATCTCGAGCGTTGCGACCACTCCCTCCGGCCGCGGCCCTGATGGCGCCCTTGCCCGCTTAAAAGTTTGTTGCCGAGCCGCGACCAGAGGGAGCGGTTTGGTGCCGCAACGCGCCTCAGGTACGACGGTTCATTCCTTCTTCTGCCCACCCTGAAGCTGCCGAATGGCCTTCTGTAATTCCGGCAGGCGCTCGAAGATCGCCGTCGAGCGCAGCCACTGGCGGTTGCCGAAAGCGGGCGAGCCGGAGATCTTCTGGCCCGCCGGAACGTCGTGTCCGACCCCGCTCTGAGCGGTGATGAGGACGTTGTCGCCGATCGTTAAGTGGTTGATGATACCCACCTGGCCGGCCAGCACGACGTTCGAGCCGAGCGTGGTCGAGCCGGCGATGCCCGCCTGCGCGCAGATGATGGCGTTCTCGCCGACGCGGCAGGCGTGGCCGATCTGCACCAGGTTGTCGATCTTCGAGCCGCGGCCGATGCGCGTCTCGCCCACCGCCGCGCGGTCGATGCAGGCGTGCGCCTGGATCTCCACGTCGTCCTCGATCACCACGATTCCCGCCTGCACGATCTTGTGGTGCGTGCCGTCGGCGCGGCGCGCGAAGCCGTAGCCGTCCGAGCCGATGATGGCGCCGTTCTGCAGAACGACGCGGTGGCCGAGGCGGCAGAACTCCCGCACCACGGCGTGGGAGTGGGCGCAAAAATCGTCGCCGACTTGCGCGCCTTGGTAAATCGTCACGTGCGGGTGCAGCACGGCGTTGCGCCCGATGCGGACGCTTTCCCCGATCACCACGTAAGCCCCCACGCTGGCGTTCTCGCCGAGCGTCGCGCTCGCGGCAATCACAGCGGTCGCATGAATGCCTGGCGCCGGCCGCGGCGGCTGATAGAACAGCTCGAGCGCGCGGGCAAAATCAAGATAAGGATTGTCGGAGACGAGCGCCGGAATCCCGGGGGCCTCCGCATCGCGGCCGAGGATGATCGCGGCGGCGCGCGTGGTTTTCGCGTCCGGCAGGTAGCGGGGGTTGGAGAGGAAGCTCAGCTCGGTGGGGCCGGCCTCTTCCAGGCCCGCCACACCGGTGATTTCGACCTCGCCGTCGCCTCGCAGCTCGCAGCCCAGCAGCTTCGCAATCTCACGCAGCTTCATTTCCGTATATCACCAATACAATCGACGCAAAGGCGAGGAAGGTGCCGAACGGCAGCTCGTAGGCCAGGCCCTTGCGAAACAGCCCGATGAAAACCAAGCCCAATACCGCCCCCAGCACCGAGGCCAGCATCACCGCGAACAGCGCCTGGCGCAGCCCCAAAAACGACCCGATCAGCGCCATCATTTTTACGTCGCCGAAGCCCATGCCCTCGCGGAAGCGGACGCGGTAGTAGACCTCGGCCACCAGGTAGAGCACGCCGGCGCCAACCCCGGCCGCCACGGCCGATTCGGCGAGCGACGTCAAGCGCGGCGAAAGGCTGACGCCCGCCAGCAGCAGCGCCAGGTGCACCACGTCGGGCCGGAGCGGCCGCACCACGCTGAACACCAGCCCGGCGGCGGCGCCTCCCAGCGTGATCTCATCGGGCAGCAGGCGGTCGTTGAGGTCGGCGAAGCCGAGGATCAGCATCATCGACACAAACAGCGCGTACTTGGCGGCGCCGAGCGTCAGCCCGAAGCGCGCAGCGAGCACGGCGAACAGCAGGCCCGTGATCAGCTCGACGGCCGGATAGAGAAACGAGATGGCCGCGCCACAGTCGCGGCAGCGCCCGCCGAGCCACACGAAGCTCAGCAACGGAATGTTGTCGTACCAGCGGATCGGCGAGCCGCAATGCGGGCAGCGCGAGCGCGGCCGCACGATCGACTCCTCTTTCGGCATGCGATAAATGCAAACATTCAGGAAACTGCCGATCAGCAGGCCGAAGAGGAATGCGAGAACGGGGGTCACTTTGCGTCGAGCGCCAGGCGGTAGGCCTGCTCGGTTTGGGCGACCATTATAGCATCGGTGAATCGGGCCAGCAGTCCGGCGTAGGCCGCTTCGGCGCGGTCGGCGGCGCCGGCAGGGTCGGCCAGCACGTCGCGGATAGCGGCGGCCACCGCCTCGGCATCGTTTTCGACCAGCAGTCCGGTAAAACCGTCGGCGACGATTTCCGGAATGCCGCCGACACGGCTGGCGATCACCGGCGTGCGGTGCGCCATAGCCAGCAAGATGGCCGAGCCGAGGCCCTCGCTGCGGGTCAGGTAGAGAAACAGCCAGGCGCGCGGGAGGTCGTCTTCAAGCGCGGCGGAGAATCGCAGCTCCATGCCCGCGGCGCGGCAGGCCTCGGCCGCCAGATCGCTGCCCTTTTGCGGATCATCGGAAGCGGGGGCGAGCGCGAAAGGCTCGCGCGGGACGCTGGGGCCTAGCGCCGGCGGCGCGACGCCATCGTAGACGATCGAGATTTTCTCCGCCGGAATGCCGGCCTCGCGCAGCCGCTCGCGCACAAATTCGGAGACGGCCAGAAAACGCGTAACTCGCCGGTATTTCGAGCGCGAGAGCAGGCCGCCGCGGACCGGGAACGCGACGCGGCGGGAAACCACCAGTGGGCGGCCGCCGCCCAGCAGCGCGGCCAGGGTGTGGGCGCGAGCGTCGTGCGCGTGGATGAGATCGGCGCGCCGGGCCTCGCGGGCGAGCGCGGCCCAGCTCAGCGGCAGCGTCGCCAGGCCCCGCTCTCGCGCGGCGGCGTAAAGCGGGCTGTTGCGCCGGGCCAAAATCGCCTGCTGGTGGCCGCGCTCGCCTAAGCCGTGCGCGAGCAACAATGCCTGCCGCTGCCCGCCCCGCAACTCCCGGCCCGTGTCAACGTGGAGAATCCGCATGGCCGCTTCTCGCCGCTCGCTAACCGCCGCACTCCCGCGCCGGCGTCTGCCGCTGCCCGCGCCGCAACTCCCCGCCCGTGTCAACGTGGAGAATCCGCATGGTTGCTTCTCGCCGCCGCTGACCGCCGCACTCCCGCGCCAGCGTCTGGCACGGCCCGCCCCGCAGCTCCCGGCCCGTATCGATGCACCCGATCCTCATCCGTTTCGATGCCGGTCGGCGCCGATTCAAGAGGCCTCCTGCGATGCGCTTGGCAAGGGCCGCAAACCGCGCCTGCCGCGCCAGCTCAGAGGCCCTTCCCGCCGCCAACCCGAAGCGCGCCCTCCACCTCAGCTCATGCTTCTCGCCTTGGCGTATTTTACAAATACATAGACGGCGGCCATATAGGCGATCACCAGTCCCTCGAAGCCGTCCTGAAAGCCGCGGTCCAAGAAGTAGGTCTTGAAAAACGCCCAGGGCGGCGAGAACACCAGCTCCCACAGCGACACAGGCCGGCGCTGCGCCACCAGCTCCTGCGCGGCGAGCGTGGTGTAGCGGTCGATGGTCTTCAAGTGCTGCGAAAGCGAGTCGCAGGTGTAGTGCAGCAGGTTGGATTTCAAGTGCGCCACGCGGCCGTCCACCGTCACGCTCTCGTGAACGTATTCGCCGACCCAGCGGGCCTTGCGCCGGTCGTAAAGGCGGACCTTGCGGTCGGGGTGCCAGCCGGAGTGGAAGATCCACCGGCCCATGTATTGCGCCAGGCGCGGAATCGTATAAGCGTCGGCCTGCGGGCCGCTGCGCTTGATCTCCCAAATCTCGGCTTCGAGCGCTTCGCTCAAGGCTTCGTCGGCGTCGAGCGAAAGGATCCACTCGTGCGCGGCCTGCTGGGCGGCGAAGTTTTTCTGGGCCGCGTAACCCTGCCACTCCGAGGTAACCACCCGCGCCCCCAGCCGCGCGGCGATCTCCACCGTGCGGTCCGCCGAGCCGGAATCGACCACCACAATCTCGTCACAGCAGCGCAGCGATTCGATAGCGCGGGCCAGGTTGTTTTGTTCGTTCAGGGTGACCAGCGTGGCGGAGATTTTCAGCAACGAAGCCCGCTCCTCTCCCGGTCGTGACGCGAGACCGTTGACTGCCTACCACGACCTGCGGCTCTCCGGCCGCGGAGCCGCGCCGCCGGCGCTCAGGCGCGCACAAACGGATTGGGCATGAACGAGAGCACGAACATGGCCAATGCCAGCAGGCCCAGCCGGAGCCGCACGGCGCCGATCGGATGATCGTCGTAGATCGTGGGATGGCGTGCGCCCAAAAAGAACAGCACCGCCGCCCAAAACAGCCAGCCCCACCAGTACAGAACGCCGATGGGCACCAGCAGCAGCACGAACACCCGCGACAAGTGCCGGTGCCGCTCGCCGACGAAGGCATAGAGGATGTGGCCGCCGTCGAGCTGCCCGATGGGCAGCAGGTTCAGGGCGGTGGCGAACACGCCGATCCAGGCAGCGCGCGCGACCGGGTGCAGGTAGATCAGGCCGCCCTGCACGCCGGGAAAAATCAGCTTCTCGCACAGCCACAGCAGAGGTGGCACGCCGAACAGGAAGGTGCCCTCCTGCGGCACGGCGGAGATGATTTTCGAGTAGGCGAGACCGATCGTCAGAGCGGGCAGCAGGAAAACAAACCCCGCGATGGGGCCGGCCACGCCAATGTCGAATAGCGCGCGGCGCGAATAGATCGGCCCGCGGATGCGGATGAAAGCCCCGAAGGTGCCGATCAGCGTCGGCGCCGGAATGAAGTAGGGCAGGGAGGCGTCCACCTGGTAATACACGCACGCGAGATAATGGCCGAACTCGTGGGCCAGCAGGATGGCGAGCAGCGTCAGCGAAAAGGGCAGGCCGGAGGCCAGTTGCCGGGGATCGGCCCAAATGTCGCCGTAGGCCAGGATGTCGCTCTCGATGTCGAAGGCGGGCAGATTGTGGGCGAAGTTGTGCGCCAGCCGCGCGCCCACCAGCGTCGTCGAGTAAAGCGTGAGCAGGAACAGCAGAGCGTGCAGCCAATAGCGCTGGCGGAATCGCGGCCCGGCGACGGCGACGGCCGGCCCCGGCGGCTCTGGCGCCCGCCAGCTACTGCTCTGCCAGCCATTGCCGGGAACAGGATAGGAGTCCGAATCTGCCATTTTCCACGGCCCGCCGCCCATGTGCGCCGGCGCACCCAACGCTGCCGCGCGCCACAAGCCACGCGCTCATCTAGTTATTCTGATCCATTCCGGGGAACCGAGTCTACAGGGTCTGCAACTCTTTGCCGGGCTTGAAGCGAACTGCTTTGCCGGGAGGAATGCTGACTTCGGCGCCGGTGCGAGGATTGCGGCCGATCCCCGTCTTGCGCGGCTTCACGTTGAATACGCCGAAGCCGCGAAGCTCAATGCGATCACCGCGCTCGAGCGATCGCTTCATCGATTCGAAAACCGTTTCTACGGCCATTTCCGCTTTGGTCTTGGTGATCCCGGTTTTGTTGACCACCTGGTTGATGATGTCGAGCTTGATCATGGGGGCCTCGTTCCGTAGCATCCTGGGGTTGTTACTGACGGCAGTTCAGAAGTATATGGTAGGCAAAGGGTTAGGCTTTGTCAAGAAGGAAAGAAGGGGGTGGCGCTGGCCACCCGAAACCGAGGGGCCCGGGGGGCGTCGAAACGCCCCTGTGGCCGCCGCCCCTAACCTGTTTTTACTCTTGGAAATCGCGGTTTTCGTGATAAGATATGCCCAGGGTGGGAGATCCCCGTGGAGGGTTCTCCCGTCCCACGTTCGGATTTTCGTTGGATGCTTTCATTACCGGCAAGTAAGCTCAGGGATTGTGGGCGCGTTCCAGGCCCGCAATCCCTTTTTTGTTTGCCGGCGGTGAGCGTTCCGCGACTCAAGAATCCGCGAGGAAGGTCCGGCAGGCCTTCCGACCTGTCCGGGCACGACCGGCGGGCATGCCTGCCTTGCCTATTCGCCAGCGGAAGAATTTAAGGAGACGTTTCTTCGATGAAAGAAAAAGGGACAGTGAAGTGGTTCAACGCCGCCAAGGGCTACGGGTTCATCCAGCGTGCCGCAGGCGAGGATGTGTTTGTGCATTTCTCCGCCATCCAGGCGGATGGCTATCGGTCCTTGGAAGAGGGCGCGACAGTCGAGTTCAAAGTCAAGCAGGGTCCCAAGGGTCTGCAAGCGGAGGAAGTAACGATCGTCTGACAATCCATGGAGCTTGGCGCCGGAGAGCTTCCCAGGCCTCCGGCGCCGCCCCTTCCCCAAGGAGGTTTATATAGAGCCACGCACATTTTCACCACGCCCCAAGGGCCGGCGCGACAACGTCAACCAGTTCATTCGGGCGCGGGAGGTCCGGGTAGTCTTCCCTGACGGACAGGTGGAAGTTCTGCCGACCCCCGTAGCCGTGCGCCGGGCCAAAGAATTGAATCTGGATCTGGTCCTGGTTTCTCCCACCGCCGACCCGCCGGTGGCCAAAGTCATTGACTACGGCGAGTACGCCTACCAGCAAAAAAAACGCCAGCACGAAGCCAAGAAGAAGCAGCACGTGATGGAGCTGAAAGAGGTGAAGTTCCGCCCCAACACCGACGACCACGACTACGGCTTCAAGCGCAACCACGCGCTGCGCTTCCTGCAGGAAGGCAACAAGGTGAAGGCCACGGTGGCTTTCCGCGGCCGCGAGATCACCCACGCCGACCTGGGCAGAGGCCTGCTCGAAAAGCTGGTCATCGAGCTGGGCGAGTACGGCATGGTCGAAGGCCGTCCGAAGATGGAAGGCCGCCTCATGCACGTCATCATCTCACCAAAGAAAACCAAGTAAGAGCAGCCGGCGGACGCGCTCCCAGCCTCAGTGCAGCAGGTTCAGTGTGTTGTTTCCGTCGTTGACGAAGTACACGCCGTTGCCTTGGCCGGCGATCGCCAGGCCAAACAGCGTCCCGGCGCCGGCCCCCGTGGTGTCCACGTTCTCAACGGCCGCCTGGACTCCGCCGGGCGTCACCTCGACCATGTTCCCGTCGCCGCCGTTGACCACGAGGATGTCGCCATTCGGCGCGATGGCCAGCCCGAGCGGGCCGTTGATGGCGCCGCCCGTTGAGATGGGCGCCACGCCCGCCACGCTGTTGCGGGTCACAGCGTTCGGAAC
This sequence comes from Bryobacterales bacterium, assembly GCA_035632135.1. GTDB lineage: Bacteria > Acidobacteriota > Terriglobia > Bryobacterales > JACQDG01 > DASQHK01. The sequence goes on along the minus strand of DASQHK010000602.1, from coordinate 1,273 downwards.
CACGTCGATCTGACTGTTCACGGCGTCGGCGACATAGAGCGTTCCATCCGCGCCCAGCCCCAGGCCGGTCGGTCCGACCACCAGCGCCATCGGGTCTGTGCGCTCTCCAAATCCCGAAGCGATCACCGTGCGCGCCAGCTCCGCCGGCACTCCGCCATCATCCGGGATGGCAAGAACAATCCGCACCACGGTTCCTTCGTTTACCACCGAGCCACCACCCGCTACCGTGTCGTTCAAGACGTTCGAGACAAACAGCACCGCCGCGCGGCCCAGGTCGAGCGCCGTCATGTCCCACGGGCCATTGATCACGCCGCCGGAGAGCGTCTCTACGGGCTGTCCCAACTGGTTCAGCACGATCAGGCAGCCCGCCTGCGCCGTGGCCGACGTGCCGCCCGAAGTGGGCAGGCTTCCCACAATCACCCACCCCGAGCGCAGCACCACGAGCGCCGTGGTCAGCCCCACGCCGCCGGGGCACGGCCCCGGCAAGTGGCCGGCGTCGATCTGCGAGAATAGCTGAAACTGTCCGTTGGGCCCGATTTCATCGATGGCCGTGCCAGTACCTTGCGCGTTCGTGACGTTGTTGAAATTGCTCACCAGGATGCGGCCCTTGATAAGGTTGCCGGTTGTCTCGGGAATCACCGCCACGCCGTATGGATTCACGTCGCCGTTCGAGGGCACCGCCGAGGCGACGGCCTTGATTTTCTGGAGCCGCCCGATGAACGAAACGCCGGGGGCCGCGCCAGCCTGCGGCAACAGGATGAGGAGAGAGCCGGAAAGGCACAAAACGCCGGCGCCAATTCGCAGACGGTTCCACGCATGTCGTCCCATGGTTGATTCCTCCTTTTGGGGTCATTCAAGCCCAGGATAAGCACGCTTCCGCAGTCAAGAATGTTAACTGCTCGCCGGCAGCGCGAGATTTAACACCGGCCCGTGCGGGCGCGCACAAAAGAAAAGCGAAGAGAAGCGGAATGGTTTGCCAGGGCTGCACCGACCGATCGGGCGCCGCAGCCGGCTGAAGACTATCAGGCTGCGCAAAAAGGGTTCGCGGCTCTGCAAACTGTTGAGAACCCGTGAAGCCGATTCCGAGCCGCGCGCGTTAGCAAGCGGTATGGGGGCTTTTTCAGCAGCCTGCTAGTACTACTGTGTTATAAACGTAGTTGCAGGCAACAAGGGCATCGGGGCAATCGCAGCACCAGGAACGCCGCGATTTGCCAGCGCAATGTGGCAATGGAGTGCGGGTTATGCCGTTCGGGCCTGATCGGCAGAGCCGCGC
>DASQHK010000601.1:0-6432 GCA_035632135.1 Bryobacterales bacterium | reverse complement strand
TCGCGGAATTTGCGCAGCGCTTCTTCGTCGGGGTTGCCGTTGATCTTCACCAGGTAAGTCTTCGGCACGCGGCCGCCGCCGGTGAGGATGAGGTTGGCGAACTCGCCGTCGTTGGTCAGCAGCAGCAGGCCCTCGCTGTGGTAATCGAGCCGCCCGACCGGGTAGACGCGCTGCTTCACACCCTTCAAATATTGCATCACCGTGGCGCGCCCCTCCGGGTCGGTGGTGGTGGTCACCGAGCCCTTGGGCTTGTTGAGCATCAGATAGACGTGCTCGCGCGGCGGGTGCAGCAGCTTGCCGTCGACCTTGACGTGGTCTTTCTCCGGGTCGGCCTTGCTGCCCAGCTCGGTGACGACCTTCCCATTCACGGTGACGCGCCCGGCCAGGATCAGTTGCTCGGCCTTGCGCCGCGAGGCCACGCCAGCGCCGGAAATGATTTTCTGCAGCCGCTCCGGCGCGGAGGATGCCGCCGCCGGATGGACCGGTGATCCGCTCCTCACGCGCCCTCGGCTTCTCCCAGCGCCGCCCGGCTCAACTCTTCGAACTCTTTCAGGCTGGGCAGCTCGTTCAAGTCGTTCAGCCCGAACTGCAGGAGAAACTCCCGCGTGGTCTTGTAGAGGATCGGCCGCCCGATTACCTGCTTGCGCCCGGCTGTCGTGACCAGCTTGCGATCGAGCAGCGTGCGGATCACGCCGGCGGCGTTTACGCCGCGGATTTCCTGGATCTCCGGCAGCGTCACCGGCTGCTTGTAAGCGATCACCGACAGCGTCTCGAGCGCCGGAATCGAAAGCTTCAGCGGCGGCTTCAGCGTTTTCACAAATCGACGCACCGCCTCGTGATGCTCGGGCTTGGTCGAAACTTTGTAGCCGCCGGCCACGGCCCGCACCTCGACGCCGCGGCTGGAATGCTGGTGCTCGGCCACCAGCTCGGCAAGCAGCGTCTCGACCTCGGCCTTGTCCCACTCCAGGCCCTTGGCCAACTGCTCCGCCGTCAGCGGCTCGTCGGTGACGTAGAGAATCGCTTCCAGCAGCGCGCGCCGCTCAGACATAGCCTTCGTCCACCGCCATGATCGGCTCTTCGCTCTGGAAGATCACGTCAAACATTTTGTGTTTTCGAATCAAAACGTCCCCGAAAGTTTCCTTCTGCCGCAGCAGGATCGCCTGCATCCGCACCAGCTCGAGCACGGCCAGGAACAGCGCCACCAGCGGCCGCCTCCCAACTTGCTTTTCGAAAAGCTCCTGGAGCGACAGCGGCTCGTCGGTGGCGAGCAGAATATTTTTCAGATACTGGATTTGCCGGGCGACCGAGACGTCTTCGCCGGCCACCTCGAATTGCGGCCGGTTCTTGGCCCGCTCCAGAATCTGCTCGAAGGTTCGAACCAGGTCGACGATCGTGACCGCCAGCCCCGGCTCGTCGTCCTCGTCGAGGAAGGCGGTGATCTGCGGGTTCGACCAGACGTTCTCCTCGATCATCTGCTTCTGGTGCAGCATCTGCGCGGCGTTTTTATACTTCTCGTGCTCGAGCAGCCGGTTCACCAGCTCGGCGCGCGGGTCTTCCGGCTCTTCGCCCGGCAGCACCGGCTCGGCCGGCAGCAGCAGGCGTGACTTGATCTGGATCAGCGTCGCCGCCATCAGCACGAACTCGCCGCCCAGGTCGATGTTCAGCGACTCGGCCTTGTGCAGGTAATCGAGGTACTGCGAGGTGATGCGGGCGATCGGAATGTCGTAGATATCGATCTGCTGGCGCCGGATCAGGTCGAGCAGCAGGTCGAGCGGACCGTCGTACTGCTCCAGGTGCACGTTGAGCGGGGAGGCGTCCACAGGCGTCACATTTGCAGCAGGAAATTCATGGCCCGCAGCGGCGGGTCGATGGTCCAGCGGCCGAGCGGCGTATACCAGAGAACCACCAGCAGAATCACAAACCCGTAGCGGGCGAAGCCGCGGTACCACGCTTGCGCCCGCGCGGGCAGCAGCCCGTTCAGGATGTGGCTGCCGTCGAGCGGCGGCACCGGATACAGATTAAAAATACCCAGCACGATGCTGATCACGAGCACGCGGTGCAGCAGCCACGCCACCGGGTTGAGCATCGAAGTATCGGGGCCCGGCGAGCCCGTCGCCGCCAGCCGCTCCACGATCTGCGCGCCTCCGGCCGAGGTGACCCGGATGAAGCCGAGCAGCGCCACGCAGCCGAGCGCGGTCAGCAGGTTGCTGGCCGGGCCGGCGAACGAAACCAGGATGTCGTCCCGGCGCGGCCGCCGCAGCCGGCGCAAATCGACCGGCGTGGGCTTGGCCCATCCGAAGGTCACAAAACCGCTCAGCGAGGTCAGCACCGGCAAAATGACGGTCCCAAACAGCTCCATGTGCCGCCACGGGTTGAGCGACACGCGGCCGGCCAGCCGCGCCGTCGGATCGCCACAGCGGTCCGCCACCAGCGCGTGCGCCGACTCGTGCACGCTCAGCGTGAACAGGAAGGCGATGAAGCTGAGCAGGAAAAACAGCGTCGTCTCGCTCACTGCAACAGCCATCTTAGCATGCAGCCCACGGCCCGCAGCGGTGGGGATGTGAGGCCGCATGCCGCACCGGCCACGGCGCTCCCCCGGCCAGGCTCAGCGCTCAAGCTCAGCAGTGATGCGAATGATTTTGCCCGCCGGAACCTCGACCCGTTGCGACCAATCCGCGAAGCCTTCCGCCTTTACCACCACCGTGTGGCGGCCCGGAACCAGCGGGACGTTGGCGGGCGAGTGGCCGACGAGCCGGTTATCCACGTAAATCCGGGCTGCGCCCGAAGAGCAGTAGACATACAAACGGGCGCCGGTGGGCGAAGTTGCCGCGGTTGAGACTTCCGAGGGCGGCGCTCCCGAAGGGACGCCGGCGGCGACGGAAACCTGCGACGGCGGCACATTCGACGGCGTTCCCGCATCGGGCGGGACATTCGAGTAAGGAACTTTGGAAGGCGCCCCGGCCGACGGCCGCACATCGGACGGCGTTCCCCGCGTGGGTGAATCGATAGCGACCGGCTTGGGGCGCATCTCCAGAATCCGCAGCGGCAATTGCTCGCCGTGGATGACGATGCGGATGGCGCGGTCTTCCACTTCCGCCGAAAAAGTCTGGCCGGCCCGCAGTTCCTCGCACAGATTGTCGCGGGAAAGAGCCGCGCAGGCGGCCATATAAAGCGTTTCGTTGAGGTCCTGGAACAGCACGACCGAATAGAAGTGCCGGCGGCCGAGGCGCCGTTCCGCCGGGGGGCCCGAACAGGAAAGCGTGTAAGTGGTCTCAGCCGGAGTAATCCGGCAGGCGCCTTCGATCTTGACGAGCGGATCGCGGTCGGCGGTGAAGCGCGTGGTGTGGTGGTCGGCCAGGGTGTAGACAGCAGTGAGCGAGGCGCCGGCGGAGGGGGCGTCCTGCGCCGCGGCGGCGGCCGCCATAGCCAGCATCGCCGGGATCAGCCACAAGGCCCTCATGTGGTCCTCACCTGCCATCGTAGCATTGGCTCTGCGGAGCAGGGCGCTCTCGAGGAGGGACGCTGCCCCCGCGTTAAGCGTGCAGGGGCTTGTGGCGTCGCTGGCAACCGAAGGGGTTCCCGCGCCCGGCGGGCTAACGGCGGCGTCAAGTCATCGCGCCGCCGCCGGCCTCGCAGACGCCCGCAGAGCGGTTGTAACAGTCGCCGTCACTGCTGCTGGCCTGGGTGGCGAAGCGCGAGATTAAGGGCGTCACCTTGGTCCCGCCGCAGTGCGGGCACTCCACGCGGCTGCGGTTTTTGCGGCTCAGGACCAGCTCCTCGAATTGCTGATGGCAGCTCGAGCAGCGATACTCGAAAATCGGCATGGCGCTACGCTCCGAAGAACCATTTTACCACCGGCGGCCCGACCCTCCCTCGAATCTGATCTAATGAAGGCAGGAGCCCGCAGCGTGGATTACCGAAACTTTGAGGTCGCCTCGCAGGCGGCCGGAGAGCGCTACCAGGTGGAATTTCGCTGGCTGCAGACGGCCATTTCCTTGCGGCACAGCGATACCGTGGACGTGAAATTTCTGGTGAATGGAGAAGGCAAAATCGTGGCCCTGCCCCATGCGGCGCTGGAGCAGGCCACCCAGCAGGCCGGCGCTCGCTTAAGCGATGAATTGTGCCTGCGCATCGCTGCCGAGCATCTTCAGGAGGCGCTCGCCACCGGCGCCGACGCCGAGAAGGAGATCCTCACGCTGACTCCGGCGCGCGTCGCCGAGCTGGCCGGCAGGCAACTTCGCCGCGTTGTGCGGCAGGAGCAGGGCAGCGCGGCCTAGGCCGCCCCTTCCTCTTCGGCTTCGGTCGCCAGCGGCTCGAGATCCTCGGCTTCGAAAACTTTCTTACAGTCGAGGCACTCCACGTAGTCGACGTTGCCGTCTCGGGCTATGATCTTGGTACGCGGGTGCTCGCAGTGCAGATCCATAAACAGATCTCAATTGGATTGAGTGCGAATGTGATAAACAGGTTGGTTCTTCATTCTGGCGCGAGACGAGCAATCCCAAATCGCCCCTATTTTATTCCTCTGGATGCGATTGTCAAGCGGGGCAGGGGCAAAAAATGAGGGTTTCGTGACGCTTAAGGTGGAATGTTACAGCGGGTACAGGGCTGACGAGCGGCCTTTAAGGTTTTTACTGGGGGAGCGGTGGCGCCGCGTAGAAGACGTGGCGGACCGTTGGTACGGCCCTGGCTACTCTTATTTTCGGGTCAAGGCCGATGACGGCCATTTCTATATCCTGCGGCTGGAGGAAAGCACCCACGAGTGGACGCTGGCGAGCTACCGGGCCGAACCGGGGCCCGCGTGAGCATGATCCAACAGGTTTCCGGGCGTACCGCGCCTGTCCCGGATTCTGCGGAAACTTAACCCGGATCGCCGGGTTTATGGAAGCTGAGGGACAATCTTTCGAGGGAGGAGCCGGTGTGACCGGATGAAGCGGTTCCGCGCAGAGCCGGATTGCCGAGGCACCTGCCAGGGGTGGGCCCGCACGGCGGTGCGGGGTGTGATCCTTGCCTGGATGCTGGGCGCGTGGCAGTTGGGACCGGTGGTGGCGCAGAGCAGTGCCGCGGCCGCCCCGGCAGCGGCCGCGCCGGCCACGAAGCAAGGCTTCGCGCTGCGCCGGGCCAGCGCTCCACCCATTGCGCCGGTTCATCGTGTGGCGCTGACTGTAGAGCAGGGCGTTCCGCTGCGCGTGATCCTGACACAGAAGCTCCGCTTCCGGCAGAACGAACCCATCAAAGCGAAACTGGTCGATCCGGTTTACGCGTTCGATCGCGAAGTGGCGCCGCCGGGCGCGGAGGTCCTCGGGCGCATCAGCAAACTGGAGAGCGTCCCGCGAAAGGAACGGCTGGCCGCGATCCTGGGCGGCGACTTCACGCCCTTTAAGAACCCGCACATCGAATTCGACACCCTCGTTTTGAAAGACGGCAGACGCATTCCTCTCAAGACCACGGTGACCCCCGGCAGCGGAACGGCCGTTCGATTCGACGCTAACGGGAACCGCAATAAAGGCCGCATTGCGAGCGCGAAGGCAGCCGCCCGCCAGCAGATTGACGCGCGGAAGCGCGCCGTAATCGACGAGATAAAGGCTCCCGGCAAACTGCAACGGCTGGAAGATGCCGCGCTGACGCGTTTGCTTTACCATCCGCAGTATCTGCGGCAGGGAACCCGTTTCAATGCGGAGCTGCAGGCGCCGCTCCAGTTCGGCACGGCCACGCTCCCCCCAGCCGAACTGGGCGAGATCGGCTCGCAGCCGGCGGCGGATAGCGTGGTCCATGCGCGATTGACCTCCGCCTTGGATTCCCGCACCGTGCAAAAGGGAACGCCGGCCGAAGCCGTGCTTTCGCAGCCGCTGTTTTCCCTCGACCATCACCTGGTTTTCCCGGAAGGCAGCCGGCTGCACGGCACGGTCGTGCAGGCGCGGGCTGCGCGCCACTGGCGCCGCAATGGGCAACTGCGGTTCAGCTTTCAGGGAATCGAGCCGCCGCCATCTGCCAGCGGGCTGAACACACGGATCGAGCAGCGTGTGGAGGGCCGCCTGGAGAGCGTCGAGGTGAACCGGAAACAGAACGTGAAGATGGATGAGGAGGGCGGCACGCAGGCGGCTTCCTCCAGGAAACGTTTTCTCATACCGGCCGTGACGATGGTGCTGGCAAGCACGGGGATGGACAGCGAGCGGGTGCGGGTGCACGGCGTGCCGACGGGCGCGCGCCAGGCCAACAACGGCGGGCGGGCGCTGGCGGGCGGCGTGGGTCTCGGCCTGCTCGGCGGCGCGCTGGCGCAGACCTCGCGGCCGTTGGCGACCGCGCTCGGTTGGTGGGGCATCGCCCGGTCCGTTTACGTCAACCTGGTGGCGCGCGGACAGGATGTCAGCTTCCCGGTTGATACTCCCGTCGAAATCCGCTTCGGTCCCCGCGGCGGGACCCCCAAATAGCAGA
>DASQHK010000600.1:0-2628 GCA_035632135.1 Bryobacterales bacterium | reverse complement strand
GGGTCGGCCATCGGGTGCGAAGCCAGATAGTCGAGGCTGCGCATGGCGTCCCACACTTGCAGCCGCGAGCTGGTATCGCCCAGCAGCAGCATCTGCCGCCCCGGCAGCGAGTGCTCCTCGTCGGCAGAGAACAGGCGCGTGCGCGTGCCCGAGGCGCCGGGGTAATAAATGCGCTCGCCCTGGCCCATGGGATCGAAGGCCAGCACCAGGAAGCCGAGGCGCGCCAAGCCCTGGCAGCATCGCTGGTAAGAATCGCCGGCCTTGCCGTTGTTGGTGTGGCCCATCTGGAACAGCACGGCCGGGAACGGCGGCCGGCCCGTTGTAGGAATGTAGAGATTGCCCGGAATGTGAAACTCGGGGCGGCTCTCGTAAAGGACTTTCTCAACCCGATAGCCGGGCCGTTCAAACGAGCCGACCGTGCGGGCATTCAGCGGCGTGTGCTCCGGGCTGCCGCCGATGAGCTTCCAGAACGTTTCCCGCGCCCACCGCTGCCGCGCGCGAACCGCCTCCGGCGACGTCAGCTTGGCAATCTCGGCGTTGCGAGCCTGGTAAGCGCGCGCCGCCAGATCGCGCAGATAGTCAGGCAGGCAGCGGGCGTACTGGCGATAGGCGACGCCGGGAAAAGCGGCCTGCGACAGCCCTCGGCGCCCGGCGAGCGCTGCGGCGGCCGGCAGCGCAAGCAGTTGGCGCCGCGTCATGGCAGAAGGCTCATAGGTCTTACCAATATATTTTGAAGGCCATTTGTATGATCCGCGGCCCGCGCGCCCCGGTGATCTGCCCGAAGCGGCTGTCCGCCACTCCGGTGTCGGGGTTGTCGAATTGCGGCGTGTTGAACAGGTTGAAGAACTCGGCGCGGTACTGGATGCGCAACCGCTCTCGCACTACAAAGTTCTTCATCGCCGAAAAATCGATGTTGAACGTGCCCGGCCCGCGCAGAACGCCGCGCCCGGAGCTGCCGAAGGTCCCCAGCTTCGCCAGGTCGAAGGCCGACGTGTTGAAATATTGCTGGATGAGCTGCCCGCGGGCGCGGTCGGGCGAAAGCGCCGTTGTGCCGCCCACGTAATCGGCGTTGTCGTTGCCGACGCCGGTGAGCGAGCGCTCGTCGGCCGAGGTGATGGTCAGCGGGAAGCCCGACTGCCAGTTCCAGATGCCGCTCGACTCCCAGCCGCCCAGCGCGTGGCGCACCAGCGGCGAGGAGTCCTTGAAGCCCGGCATCTGCCACAAGTAGGAGAGCACCATGCGGTGCTTGGAATCGTAGTCGGAAGGCCCGCGATAGAGACCGATGTTGAAGGGATCGATGATGTTGATGCCGCACAGGTCGGTCTGGAACGAGGCGGTGTCGATGCTCTTCGCCCAGGTGTAATTGGCCAGCACCGAGAAATTTTTCGAGAAGCGCTTTTCGAGCGTGGCCTGCAGCGAATTGTAAATGGACGTAGCGCCCGCTTCATCCTCGATCACGGTAGCGAAGTTTTGGTAAGGCCGGCGGTCGTCGATATTATCGGCGCTCGCCCCGGGGCCGAACGGCGGGGCGTTCAAGTCGGTGTTGTAGCCCAGGTGGGTTCCCTTCGATCCGACGTACGCCACGCGCGCCAGCAGGTCAGCCCGGACCTGGTGCTCCACGGCGATGTTCCAGCTCTGCACCTGGGCGGGCTTCCAGGCCCCGGAATAGGACACCGCCGTGACCGGCAGCTCGAACGCCACATTCTTGGGCGGCTCTTGCGGCCCGTACTGGGCAGGGAAGGGGTTCTGCGTGCCGCGGAACGGGTCCATAAAGGGCACCGAGAACCGGATGAACTGCGGGCTGAAGGGCGCCGAGTCCACCATGTTGTTGAATGACTCGACGAAGGGCGGCTGGTAGAACAGGCCGTAGCCGCCGCGCACCACCGTCTTGCCCTTGCCGGTCACGTCGTAGGAAAAGCCGAAGCGCGGAGCAAACTGGAGCCAGCGGGATCCGGTGCCGCCGGCCGGGCAGCCCGAGTCGCCCGCGTAGATGTAGTTCACCGGCGCGTTCACGAACCGGGTCGATTTCAGCCCGGGCCGGAAGCAGTCGGTGAACCCGCGCTCATCGCTGAACGGAACGAAGGGGTCATACCGCAGGCCGATGTTGACGGTGAGCTGGCGGCTGATCTTCCAGTTGTCCTGAATGAATCCGCTGGCCAGCGTGCCGCGCCGCTCGGCGTATTCGCCGCCGCCCTGGATGAAGCGCTGCGTGTAGCCCAGGAAGAAGTCGGAGAGCGCGTTGCCGGTGAAGCCCGTGCCTTGAAACCGGAAGTTGCCGTTCTGCCGGAAGGTGTTGATCAGGTCGATGTCCATCTTCAGGTAGTCGAACCCCATGGCCAGCTCGTGGCCGCCGCGGATCCAATGCACGCTGTCGGAGAAGTTGTAGCTCTGCCGGGCGAACAGGCCAGGGTGGCCGCTGGAGATGCTGAAAAAGCCGGAAACGGTGAGCGCCAGCTCGGACGGCGTGGTGTGGGCGATGGGGATGCGGAGGTCCGACCACGCAAACGGCGCCGCTGAAACCACCCCCGCGTGCGTGCGGCTGAAGGTGAACTGGGCGTTGTTAATCAGGGTCGGGCTGAAAGTGTAAGTATCGGTGCCGCTGACGTTTTGCGCGCGGAAAGCCTTGCC
>DASQHK010000599.1:0-12003 GCA_035632135.1 Bryobacterales bacterium | reverse complement strand
TAGCCGGAGGACCGCATGCGGTAGGTACTGGAAGTGACCATGAGGCGGTGAATCGCCTTCATGTCCCAGTTGCGGTCCATGAACTCGGTGGCCAGCCAGTCGAGCAGCTCCGGATGCGTGGGCGGCTTGCCGTTGCGGCCGAAGTTGAACACGGTCGGCACCAGCGCCTTGCCGAAGTGGCGCAGCCACATGTCATTGATCGCCACGCGCGCCGTGAGCGGATTGTCCTTGGAGGCGATCCAGCGGGCCAGCGCCAGGCGTCGCCCGGAGCTGGTGGTCGGATACTTGGGTCCGAGCGGCGTGTAGCCTTCAGCCGGCTCCTTGAGCGCCTTAAGCGCCGCCTCGAGTTTCGTCGTGGCCGCGGCCAGTTTCTTCTCGTCGGTCTTGGCCGGGTCCGATCGCGCCTGATCAAACTCATAGTGCGCCAGAATCAGGTCCGCCTCCGCATAAAGCACATTGGCCGCCCGCTCGAGCTTGCGGGCTTCCTCCGCCAGTTGCTCCACGTTCTCGGGAACCGGCGTGGCCATCGAGGCCAGGTCGGCCTTGATGCGCGCCTGCAGCGCGGGGAGCGCCGCTTTGGTGGCGGCGAGGCGTTTTTCGGCTGCCGCGATCACGGGCGCCGGCTCCGGCTTCTCGCGGGCCTTCTTCAGGCTCGCTTCCGCCTTTTCGATTTCCCCTTGCGCCTGCACGATCATGTCCCCCGGGACGAAAGAGCGGCCATCCGGGAAGTAAGCGTTCACCGGCAGCGGCACCGGCTGGATGTGAAGGTCAACGGCGCCAAACAACTCGGGCACGCCCGGCTGCAGCACGACGGAAGTGTCGGGATTGTTTTCATTGCCGCGGAGGAAGCGGTAGGTGGGGCGGGTGTCGTCAGCGTCGTAGACGCGGGCGAGGCCGTCCTTCTCGGTGTCGGCCTGGCCGCGGACGCGGTCGATGCGGACGTCGTGCGGCTCAAAGAAAGCGCGGAAACGGTAGTAGTCGGTCTGCGGAATGGGATCGTACTTGTGCGAGTGGCAGCGGGCGCATTTCAGGGTCAAGCCCAGAAACGCCGCCGAGGTGAATTCCACCGTGTCCTGCAGCCACACGTTGTGGTTGAACATGTACCAGTTGCGGGCCAGGTAGCCGGTGGCGCGGACCACATTGGGGTCGCCGGGAGCGAGTTCGTCGCCGGCCAGCATCTCCTCGATCATCCGGTCGTAGGGCTTGTTCTGATTGAGGGACTCGATCGTCCAGTCGCGCCAGCGCCAGATGTGCCGCTGCGAGTAGCGCACCTGCCCCGATTTGCGAACGCCATACCAGTCGGAATAGCGCCAGATGTCGAGCCAATGGCGGCCCCACCGCTCGCCGTAGCGTGGGCTGGCCAGAAGCCGGTCAACGACCTTCTCGTACGCGTTGGGGGACGGGTCAGCCAGAAATTCCGCCACTTCGGCGCTGCTCGGAGGCAGGCCGATCAAATCAATGTAAACGCGCCGCAGCAGCGTGCGCTTATCGGCTTCGCCGAGCGGCGTGAGCCCGCGCTTTTCCTGCTCTGCGGCAACGAAAGCGTCGATCGGATTGCGCACCCACTGCGCGTTGCGGACCGCCGGCGGCGCGGGCTTCACGGGCTTGCGGAAAGCCCAGTGCTTCCGCACTTCCGTGAGATTGACACCGTCCGCCGAAGCAACCGCTGCGCCGTACGGGACGCCCGCCTTGATCCACTCGGCGATTTTCGCGATGGCATCGTCCGGAAGCTTCTTGCCCTTAAAGGGCATGCCGGGCTCGATAGCGTGCGCGACCTGTTTGTAAAGCCGCGATTCCTCCGGCTTCCCGATGACGATCACGGGACCGTTCTCGCTGCCCTTGAGCAACGATTCGCGCGAGGAGAGATCCAGCCCGTTCTGCTTGAGGTTGGCGTTGTGGCAGGGAAGGCAGTTTTTCTGGAGAATCGGCTGGATGGCGTCGCGATAGAGCGCCGGCGTGGCCGCGTCCTGCGCGCACACGGCGCCGCCACAGAGCAAGAGCAAGCTGATCCCTCGCCAGAACATACTAATCCGTCGTTATATTAGAACAATTTCAGGACAGCCGCCAGGGGCGTCCAGCGTGTGGAACGGTTTCTCTGGGGCGCGGGCCCTCAGCCGGGGAATCAGGGCGCTGCCGGGGGCGGCTCCAGCGGGAAGAACCGGGCGGCGGCGCGGCGAAGGCACGCGACTATGGTCTCGACCTCGCTCATCGGGATCTGGGTCGTGGCGCCGGTGACCGACAGTCCGGCCGCGAAGCGGCCGCCGTGGGATACGGGCACGGCCACGCAGCGCACTGCGAGTTCCTCCTCCTCATCGTCAACCGCATACCCCAGCTTGCGCACGCGCGTGATCTCGCGTTGCAGTTGCCTCGGAGATGTGATGGTGTTTCTCGTATGGCGGATGTAGACCGGCTTCGCCAGCACGCGCTCCAGCAGATCGGGTGGGCCGAAGGCGAGGATTACCTTGCCCACCGCGGTGCAGTGCAGGTCCATCCGCCGGCCTATGTACGTGTCGATCTTGATAAGACCCGGGGCCTCGACCTTCTGGATGTAGACCCCCTGGTCGCCATCAGGCACAGCCAGGTGGGCGGAAAGGGGGAGCTGGTCGACCAGCGCGCGCATGTGCGGCAGGGCCACATCCGAGACCGAGAGGTTCTTCGTCATGCTGTGACCCAGGGCATAGGCCTTCAGGCCCAGGCTGTAATGCAGCGAGCCGGCCCGCTTTTGCACGTAGCCGAGGCGCTCCAAAGTGTGCACAATCACGTGCGTCGAACTCTTGGGGATACGAAGCCGCCGGCTCAATTCGGAGATGTTCAATCCACGGCGCGCGCTGTCGAGCGCCTCGAGAACAAGCAGAGCGCGTTCCACGGCGGTGGTCTTCACTCCAGCGAGCGTCATAGCGCCGGCTTCCTTTCCAGCATTCTGAACGAAAACCGGTCCCGAGACAAGGAAACGCGGCCGTTCCCTTGAACGCAAAGGAGCCCGGCTCGGCGGTCTTGGGCCGCGGGCGATCCAGAACCAGGAATTCGCGCTGCGGCCGCCCGCCGCGTCAGGCGATTAGAAGTACACCTTCAACGCCACCTGCCCAATGCGCGCTGCCGTCGACGTACTGAAAATTTTCCCGCCCACGGCCGGCAGGTCCACCGACGTATTCGGGTTCGACAGGTTCGTCACGTTGAATACGTTGAAGTACTCCAGGCGGAATTGCAGGTAGATGCGCTCGCTGTAATGGAAATCCTTGTGCAGTGAAAGGTCCTGACCGACCAGGCCCGGCCCGCGCAGGATGTTCCGGCCCGCGTTGCCGATCGTGAACTTCGCGGGAACGGGGAAGTCGTTGATGTTGAACCATTGGTTGCGGTTCTGGCCCGAGACGCTTCCGGTGCCCGCCACATTCGGCCGCAAACCATACGACCGGCCGGAGTTGGTCGGATCGGCCGAGCCGAGCGTGGGAGTGAACGGAAACCCTCCCTGAAACGTCAAAATCCCGGCAAACTGCCATCCGCCGAGGATCGCGTCCGCCGCGCCCGACATTCCGCTCCCGATCAGCCTGCCTTTGCCGAACGGCAGATCGACCACGAAGCTGGAGACGAGGCGCTGGCCGAAATTAATGTTCGAGGGCCCGCGCATTGTGCGGTAGTTGTAAGGATTGTCCGAGCCGCCGCTGCCCTGATCGCCGGTGTCCATGTCGATCGTTTTGCTCCAGCTATAGCCCACCAGGAACTGATACCCGCGCGAGTAACGCTTTTCGAACTTCACTTCCAGCCCGTTGTAGTTCGCGTTTCCGCTGGTATCGAAGTAGCTGCCGCCCGAAAATCGCGGGTTCGGCCGCCGGTCCTGCACCGACCGGGTGTCACTGGGATTGATCGGCGGATAGTTCATCGGCTGCACTTCGCGCTCCAGGTGGTGCGACTGGTTGCCGACATACGCCACTTCCAGCGCAAAGTCGCGCATCACCTCCCGCTGCACGGCGAGGTTGTATTGGGTCATGCGCGGCGTGACCATGTGCGGGTCGAATCCGAACGCCAGCGGCGGCGTGAAGTTGGCGTTGGCGCTGAACGGAGGGAAAAACTGCTCGACGCGGCGCTGCGGGATGCCCCCGGTCGCCGACTGCACCAGCGATTCATCGACGATGAACGGCGTGTTGATGATCGGCACGCTCACCGTGTTGTTGCCGCTGGTCAGCATGTAGAAAAGGCCGGCCCCGGCGCGAACCACCGTCTTGTTGTCGGCGAAAGGCCGCCACGCCAGACCGATGCGCGGCGCCCAGTCCCTGTCATCCGGGAAGATCAGGTTGTTGGGCAGGCCGGCGTCTCCCGGCTTCTGGAGAACATCCTGATAGCGCGGGTAAGCGAACTGTGCCACCTGCTGCGTGACCAGGTTGATGTTCCCATCCGGCTGCCGCTCCACCTGGATCAGGTTGCTGTTGAAATCAAACCGCGCCGCCTGGTAGCCGACGAAGAACGGCGGCCGGTTCAGCTCGTAGCGCAGGCCCAGGTTGAGCGTCAGGCGCGAGCTGATCTTCCAGTCGTCCTGCACGTAAAAGTGATAGCGCCGGTCGTACTCTCCGAACTGGTTGCGCGGAAAGTCGCGCGCGCCGGAAAACGGGTAGCCGGTGAGAAAATCAGCGAAAGCGTTGCCGGTGAAAGCGTTGGTGAAGCTGAAGCTGCCGCGCGAGTTGGCGGAATTGGTCGAGGTGAACCGATAATCGCGGAGATCGACCCCGAACTTCAGCGTGTGCGCCCCCTTGACCCAGTTCAGGTTGTTCACGATTTCGTACATGTTCGACGGGTTGATCAGCGGCTGGAAGGAGTTGCCGGCGATGCCCTGAAAACCGGAGATCGAAAGCTGCGGGAAACCCGGGAAGTTCAGCGAAGTCAGCTCGAACCCGTGAATGCCGGCCATCTCGGTGTAGTTGGTGCCGAGACCCTGGTTGATGTTGGCGTTATAGAACCGCGTGTAGCCCAGGCGCAGCTCGTTGATCAGCGCCGGCGAGAAGATGTGCGTGTCGGTGATGACCGCATTGTGGGTGCGGTTGTCCTGCGTGAAGCCGCCGTTGGTCGGATACGCGCCGGGATTGAAATCCTCGCGCCGCGTGTAAGTATGGCGGACGAACAACGAATTCTTCTCGCTCAGTTTTTGGTCGATGCGCACGTTCGATTGATTCGGGCCGCTGCTGAACGGCGCGGCGTAGGGAGCCGTGCTGTTGGCGGTGGTGGCCGCGGGAATGAATTGCAGGAAGAATTTCGTTGACGGGTCGATGAGACTCGGAGGCAGCTTGTTGCCGGCCAGTGGCAACTGGGTGGTGGGATCGCGCAGCACGGTCGAGAGCGAAGAAAAATCGCCGTTGCGAAACGCGTCGCTCGGCACCACGGGATTGAACGCCTGGCCCTGGCGGATGCGCGTTCCTTCGTAATTCAGGAAGAAGAAAGTCTTGTCCTTGATGATGGGGCCGCCCAGCGCGCCTCCGAACTGATTCTGCCGATAGGGCGCCTTGGAGGGTAGGAAGGTGTTGCGGGCGTCGAGCTTGTCGTTGCGCAGAAACTCCCAGCCGACGCCGTGGAACTCGTTGGTGCCGCCTTTGATCGTGGCGGTCATCACGGCGTTGCCGCGTCCGTATTCGGCCGAGAACGAGTTCGCCACCATCTTGAATTCCTGGATCGCATCGACCGACGGCCGGATCGCCACGCCGTCGAACAACTGCTCGTTGATGCTGATCCCGTCGAGCAGGTACTCGGTCTTGCTGAGGCGTCCGCCGGAGACCGAGACCATGGTCGAGCCGGCCGTGCCCGACGTCTGCACCACGGCATTCGGGAGCAGGGCCGCCAGTTGCGTGTAGTTGCGCCCGTTCAGCGGCAGATCGACGATGTTCTTGTTGCCGATGACCTGACCGATGGTACCGGTCTCCGTGTTGACGACCGGCGACGTCTCGGCCACTACGACCTTCTCTGACACGCTGCCCACTTTCATGGCGATGTCAAAACGGGCGTGCTGGTCCACCTGCAAGACGATGCCGGTCATTTCCTGCGCCTGGAACCCCTGCATCTCGATGCTCAGCGAATAGGAACCAGTAATGGGCAGCAAGGGCAGCTCGTAGTCGCCGGTCACCCCCGTAAGCGTGGAGCGCTCCAGCCCCGTGTCCGCGTTTCGCGCGGTCACCTTGGCCCCGCTGATAACGGCGCCGCTCGGGTCGGTCACGCGCCCCACAATGGTCGCGGTCGGCTGGGCCCAAGCGCCCGCCGCGAAAAGCAGAACCAGCCCGATCAAGCGATGCATAAAACCTCCACGAAGCAGAAAGCTTGGACTTGGCGCCCCGGCATCTACCAGGCTGTAGGCACGGACACTGAAGCCAGCACCACCAAGTCGCGAGCGCTTTCGAGCTTTTCGTTGTTATAAGGGGAAGGCGGCTGGAAGTCAAGGAGGGGTTCCCAGGATCGCCGTTTCGTCCAGCGCGCTGAACGGGATCTTGAGGGCTTGCGCTATTTGCCGGCCGGGACTTCGGCGGGGCCGCTGTCGGCGCCGATGATCCGGATGTTCCCCCGGCGAGCAGGCTCGCTGCGGGTTGGCGCGGCAGCGCTTGTGGAGACCGAGGATGACGCCGCGGGCCCTTTCTTCTTGGCGGCCTCGGCCTGCGCGACCAGCAGTTGCACCTCGGCCTGGCTGAGTGTGAGGCTGAGGTCGACGGCCCTGGGCTGCTGGATGACGTGGATCTTGCGCAGCAGATCGAGCGTCTCCGGCGTGTTGTCCTTGCTCATCGCGGCGACCGCCAGCAGGCCCTGGATGGTGGAGGCGATCTGCTGGGTGTCCTGCGCGGAGCGCGTGCGCAGGCTGGCTTGCAGGTCGAAGCCGGCGGAGAAGGTCAATCCCAGCTCGAGGCCGCTCACGTGGGAGAACATCTGCTCGCCCGGCGTCTGGGCGGCGGAGGCGGGCGGCTTGGCCCGCGCGCCGGGTGGAAGATCGGCGATCAGCCAGAGATCGTGGCGGGCGGCCAGGGCGAAGGCGCGCTCGATCAAGCGGCTGGCGGCCGGCTTGGCTGGCGGCGCGGCCAGCCGGTCGAGAGCCGCCATCATTTCGCGCCGGTCGCCGAACAGGAGCGTGTTCTCGTCGAGCAAGGCGACGCGCGTGGTGGGCGGCTTGACCCCGTCGGGAGTGATCAGCGCCACCCGGCGATAAATCTCAGTCTTGCCTTGCAACAGGCCCTTGATGTTCTCGCTGCCGAAGCGGCCCTTCACCACGGCCAGCATGGGCGTATCTTTGCCCACGGTGGAAAGGTCACGCGAGCTGGCCAGATACAGCGCATCCACGTCTTCGACCAGCGCCTTCTGCAAGCCTGCCAGGCCGGGAATCGCGGGCATGCCCGACGGGCCGCTGGTGAACTGCTTTTTCAATTGCTCGCCGACCGTCGTGTTCAGCGCCCGGCGCCACTGCAGGCCAAACACGAAGCTGGAGTTGGGCGCCAGCATTCGCACCGCGGAAGGATCGAAGCTTTCGTTCGCAGCCTGGGGAAAGCAGGGGACCGCGACCAAGAGAGCCATCGGGACAGCGAAGCGAAGACGGCAGCGCATAAGCAATTCTCCAGATTCTACCCTAGCTTGGACGCGGCGTAGCAGAAAAGGTTGTGAACACTTACTTGATGGGGCGTTTTCGCCCTAGTACCGTAATCCGTCCGTAAGACCAAGCGCTTCCCGTTGTTGTTCGGCGAAGCTGCCGTTTCCTTTGGTCACGGCTCCGATCGCTCGAGTCCGAGCCGCGACCAACGGGAGCGTTGCTCAATACGGCCGCCGCCGGTGCGGGCGGATAGCGCTAGAATGGAAGACGCACGGCGGAGGAGGATCTCATGAACATGAACCGGCGCGAATTGCTGGCGGCGGGCGCAGGCGTGGCGGCGGGGCTGGCGGCGGGAGGGCGCGCTGTGGCGGGCGGCGCAGCGGCCAAGGTCGGGCAGATCGAATCGATCCGCAGCGAGTTTCCACGCGCGGTCGAGCAGGTTTACCTCGATGCGGCGGCGCACGTGCCGCTCTCAAAGTACACGGCCGAGGGCATGCGCAAGTACATGGACTTCCACATGTACGGGCCCGGCGAGGGACGCGGCGCCTACGCCGCCGAATCGGTGCGGCAGGCGAAGGCGCTGTTTGCCAAGCTGATCAACGCCAAGCCCAGCGAGATCGCGTTTGTGATCTGCACCAAGGCCGGCGAAGCGCGGGTCGTGAACGGCCTCGGCATCCAGGAGTCTGGTGGAAACCTGGTGACCAACGATCTGCACTACGCCGGGTCGATCCACGATTACATCGGGCGGCGCAAGCACGGCATGGATGTGCGCATCGTGAAGCACCGCGACTGGCACATCGACCTCGGCGACATGGAGAAGGCTGTCGACCGCAAAACGAAGCTGGTGTCGATCACGCTCGTCTCGAACGTGAACGGCAACGTGGAGAACGCCAAGGCCATCAGCGAGCTGGCGCACGCGCACGGCGCTTACGTGTATGCCGACATCATCCAGGCGGTGGGCAGCGTGCCGGTGGACGTGAAGGCGCTGGGCATCGACTTTGCGGCGTGCTCGAATTACAAGTGGCTGCAGGGCATCCGCGGCGCGGGCTTCCTGTACGTGCGCGAGGACCTGCAGGGGACGGCCGTCAAGGACACGATCTTCCCGGGCTACGTGGATTTCAACTATGCGCCGTGGGTGACGCGGCCGGAGCAGGGCCAGGGAGATTTTCCCTACCGGGCGAACCGGAACGGGTCGCGCTACGAGGCGGGCAACGTGAGCGATGTCGGCTACGCCGGCGAATACGAGGCCCTGCAGCGGATTCTGGCCATAGGTGTTGACAATATCTATGCGCACACCAGGCCGATGTGCGAGCGGCTGAAGAAAGAGCTGCCAGGGATGGGCTACACGCTGATCACGCCGCGCGAGGCGGCCAGCTCGATGGTGGTGGTGCAGGCGAAGGACCTGAAGGCCGTCCGGAGCAAGCTCGCGCGGGCCAACATTCAGGTGACCACGACGGGCGAGAACCGGGTCCGCATCTCGCCGGCGCTCTACAACAACATGGGGGACATCGACCGGCTGCTGGCGGCGCTGGCGTAACGAGCGCCGGCGCTCCAAACTTTTTGGCGGCGAGGAGCGTCTGTTTAGAGTGAGCCCCAGGGGGATGCTGCGCGCGATCGTGGTGTTGCTGCTGGCCTCGGGCCGGGGAAAGCTCGCGGCGGCCACGCATGGCTGCCCGTCGGGCGCGCCGGTGGCTACGTTTCAGTTGTCGGTGACGCGGGGGCCGGAGAGCGTGCGGGGTAGAACGACGCTGCCGGTCGAGCGCGTCAACCAGCTTCAGCCCTGGGAACGGCTCGTCTATCAGCCGGTGCATCTGCCGGCCGCCTTCAAAAAAACAGCGAAGATTGCGCTCATACTGGCGCCGGCAGTGGCGCCCGCCGGGAACGCCGAGAAGAGCGCGCCGGGGGAAGCGCCGCGCCTGAAGGTGCTCGAGCCGCAACCCGCCGACGAGCCGGCCGAATGGGATGTGCCGTTTCGCACCGCCGTGGTGGCGCTGGTTTTCGGGCCGCAAGGGATCAATGAGCGGAAGATGGCCTCGCTGGTCAACAAGGACAAAGAGCTGATCTCGCAGCTCGCCGATTACGCCGAGCAGACCACGGAGGTCGGCAGCCTGATCGACAAGCTGTCGTCGCCCGAGCAGGGCGCGGAGGCGGCGAAAAGCCTGAGCGCGGCGCTGAGCGGGGTGGCCGGGCAGTCAGGATCAGCGCCATCGAAGCTCGACATGAGCGCGCCGACCGAGAAGCAGGTGGGCGCGCTGCTGAGGACGCTGAACCCCACGCTCGGGTCGTACGATCCGCTCGCGGGGCAGTCGTCGGCTCGGATGCAGCAGTCGGCGGGCCTGGCTGCGTCGGTGGCGGGAATGTTCTTTGGCAGCCCGGTGGGCCTCGCGCTGGGCAGCGCGGCCCTCGTCGAGAACCTGCGCGGCATGCTGTTCCCCGACACCGACTTCCGGTCCGCGCTGGCGCAAACCGCGGGCGCGTCGGAGGCCCACCCCCAGGCCCTCACGCTGTGCGGGAAGCGCGACAGCGCCAAGGCTCGCACGCGCATCGCCTATTTGTGGGCGCTGCGGATTCCAAACGCCGCGCCGCCGCAAATCACGCTCGAGAAACCAGCCGGCCTGCCGATCGGGGCGAAGTCGGGCCTCGCGGTGAAGGTGAGTGACGCGAAACAATGGGCGCTGCTCGATCGCGCGCGCGACTGGGCGCTGACCACTGCGAACGGCATGCGCACGATTCCGGTAGCGGTCAAGCCGGCGGCAAAATCGCAGTCGCTCGAAATCGACCTGAGCAAATTTCCCGCGCCGGCCGGAGCGTACCGGCTGAGCGCCAAGTGGGATTGGGACGCGTTCCAGGTGATGGGCGCGCTCCAGCTCTTCGCCATCAGCAGCCTGAAGGGCGCGCACGTGACGCCGGAGTCGCAAGACCGGCTGATCACCGGCAGCGGGCCGGTGGAGATCCAGCTCGCGGGCGACGATTTTCAGTTCGTGAAAAACGTAGCAGTGCGGCCGGCCGGCGATCGCAGCGCGAAACCAGAGGAGCTGCATTTCCGCGCGCCGGGCGGCCAGCCCGGGCCGCAAGAGAGCTTCGAAGTCACCGTGGATACCCAGGCCCTGAAGGCCGGCAGATATCAGTTATTACTAACACAGCCCGACGGAACCGTGCGCGAAGTGCCGATGCGCATCCTGCCGCCCAACCCGCGCCTCGATGGCCTGCCGCTGCGGGCGAACCTGGGCGAATCGCGCCAGAAGATCGACCTGCGGGGCGCGGGCCTGGAGCGCATCGAAGGGATCACCGCGGACGAAGCCGACATCCAGCTCGAGCCGGCCGGCCGGACAAGTAGGGAGTCGAACAGAGAAGCGATGATCCGGCTGCGCCCGCAGGCCAAAAAGGGCGACCTGATCGCGCTCAAGCTGCGCGTCGAGGGGCTGCACGCGCCGGCGCCGGTGGAGGCCGCGATTCGCGTGGAGGGGCCGCGGCCCCGCATCGCGAACGTGGAGGCATCCTGGCCCGAGGACCTGAGCGTGGCGCTCCACAAAGGCGAGCTGCCGGCCGGATCGTTCGTGAGCTTCTCGATGCGCGTCGAAAATCTGGAGGCGCAGCCGGCGGCGCGCATCGCCTGCACGGACAGCGCGAAAACGCTCCAGGCGCAGACGCTGCGCCCGGGAGAAAATCGCGACGCCGCGCGGCTCGAGATGGCGGGCCAGAATGCGCTGTTTCTGTCGCTCGACCCGGGAGCGATCGGCCAGGCCGGCTGCACGCTGACCGGCGTGGTGGAGAGCGAACCGGCCGGCGCTTCCGACCCCTACACCCTCGGGCGCGTGGTGCGGCTGCCGCGCATTGAGAGCTTCACCCTGACCGATGAGAAGCTCGGACCTTCCACCTATGCTGGGATCCTCAAAGGGCAGAGCTTGGAAACCATCGACAAGACCGGCTGGGACGCCCGTACGGGCCTGCCGGTGGCGGGGCTGCCCAAGCCGGTGCTGGGGGAGGGACAAGAACAGACGTTGAAGATCGCCGTGCCGTGGCCGTCGCCCGCGCCCCGCGCGCCGCTTTACGTGTGGCTGCGGGGAGAAACCGAAGGACGGCTGACGCGGGCGCGATACTAGCGCTCGCGCTCGCCCCGCGCATTCGCCCATGCTCATTCAAATGGCCTGCCCCGCGCCTCCGCGCAGCCTTTACGGCAACCGTGTGACCGCCCTGCGCTGGGCTCGCATCCTGCGGCGGCTCGGCCACCGCGTAGTCATCACCAAAACCTACGACGGCGAGCCGTGCGATCTCCTGGTCGCCCTCCACGCCCGCCGCAGCGCTCGCGCCGCGCTCCAGTTCCGCCGGCGCCATCCGGCCAAGCCCCTGATCGTGGTCCTCACCGGCACCGACGTCTACCGCGACATTCAC
The DNA here is from genome assembly GCA_035632135.1 of Bryobacterales bacterium. Lineage (GTDB taxonomy): Bacteria > Acidobacteriota > Terriglobia > Bryobacterales > JACQDG01 > DASQHK01. The sequence continues at coordinate 68 of DASQHK010000599.1, read as the reverse complement.
CGCTCCCGCCGGGCGCAGCAGGCCCTGGACGCCGCCACGCGCCTGGTCACGCTCCAGCCCCTCGCCAT
>DASQHK010000598.1:0-2208 GCA_035632135.1 Bryobacterales bacterium | reverse complement strand
GGCGACGCTGGTGTTGCAATGCGCCGTCTATTTCGCGCAGACCCTGCTGGGGGCCACTTTCACTCCGGCGGGGGAATGGATCACGCAGCCCGATGCGGCGCTCCGCTATGGCGGAACGGTCGGCGAGCGGCCGGCGATGTTTTCGAGCTTTCTGCTGCCGCTGCTGCTGCTGGCCACCGCCGATTTTGTCACCGATTCCAGCCACCGGCTTCGCCGCAGCGCGCTGGTCGCTCTGGGCGCGGCCACGCTGATTCTCACGCTTACGCGCGCTTCGTGGATCGGCTTCGCGCTGGGGTTGCTGTACCTGGTGGCGGCCTGCGCGCGGCGCCGCATCCTCGTGCGGCGGAACGCCGGGCTGCTGGCGCTGGTGCTGCTGGCGGTGATGGCGGCTCTCGCGCCGAGCATCTGGATCCGCATCACGCAGAACGGGCAGGAGGCCTTCGAGGAGCGGCGGGCGCTGGCCGAGATGGCGGTGCGCGTCGTCCGCGCCCATCCTCTGGCCGGTGTGGGCGCCGGCGCTTATCCGTTCGTTTTTCGCGACTACCTGACGCCGGACCTCGCGGACGACTGGCTCTACGTGGTGCATAACGTGTATCTGCTGCGGGCGGCGGAGACCGGCCTGCCGGGCCTGGCGGCGCTGCTGATTTTCCTGTGCGTGGCGTTTCGCCTGGCAGCGCCCGAGCGCATGAGCAGCCCTGGCGCCCGGCGGATGGCGCTCGGCTGGCGCGCGGGGCTGATCGCGTTAGCGTGGGAGATGCTGTGGGATATGTCGCTCGGGCCGGCCACCAACTCGCTGCTCTGGTTCTTCTGCGGGCTGATGGCGGCGGCCCAGGCATCGCGCGCCGCCGGGGGCGCGCCCAAAGGGACGCTCGCCACGGGACGCGCGATCGAAACGGGGTTCGCCACCGAGCCGGCGCCCCGAGCGGTGGGTCGCGAGGCGCCTTGAAACGCAAAGTCGCCGCCAACGCAGCCGTGCTGGCTGCGTTGCGCGTGGGTGCGCCGCTGTGCTCCCTGGCGATTGTCCTGGCGGTGTCGCGGCGCCTGGGGGCGGAAGGCCTGGGTCGCTACAGCCTCGCCTACGCGTACCTGGCTTTGTTCAGCCTGCTGGGGCCTTTGGGGCTGCCCAGTCTGCTCACCCGCGAGGGAGCACGCGATCGCAACGGACTGGGCCGGCTGCTGTCGAGCGGCGTGCTGCTCGGCGGGGCGGTTTCGCTGGCGCTGACGCTGCTCATGGCGGCCATCGGCGGGGTCACCGGCTACGATGCGGCGACGTCGCGGGCGCTGCTGATCTTGAGCGCCGGCATCCTGCCCTCCACTTGCCTGATCTGCTTCGAGGCAGTGTTTCTGGCTCTCGAAGACACCACGCCCATTGCCCTGGCCGCGCTGGCCGAACATGCCGCAAAGGTCGGCCTCGGGCTGGCGGCGCTCGTGAGCGGCCGCGGGATCAACGCCGTGCTCGCCGCCGCCGTGCTGGGAAGGTTCGCGGCGTGCGGCGTTTCCATCGGCCTGCTGCGGCGGCGCGGAGTGCGCGTCTCCCTAGCTGCGGATGTTGCGTCGCTGAAATCCCTGGCGACGCTGGCGCCGGTTTTCGCGGCGACCTCCGTTTGCGCCACGCTTTACTGGCGCATCGACGTGCTTCTGCTCTCGCGCCTGCGCAGCGTCGCCGAAGTCGGGTACTACACCGCCGCCTACCGCCTGCTCGACCTCGCGACTCTGCTGCCGCAGAGCCTGTGCCAGGCGCTTTATCCGCGCGTGGCTGGCGATCGGGCGGGCGAATCGCGCTGGAGGCCGGTGGCGCTCGCATCGCTGCTTCTGCTGACCGTGCCGGTCGCGCTGGCAGTGACGATCGCGGCCCGGCCGCTGCTCCGCCTGCTGTATCGCCCCGATTTTGTGGCAGCCGCTCCGGCGCTGGTCCCTCTGATCTGGACCGCTGTGCCGTGGGCCTGGTCTCGCTACCACGCCTGCCTGCTGGTGGCCAATGACCGCCAGAACGCCGACCTGGCGATCAACGCGGCGATGCTGGCCGTCAACGCGGCGCTTAACCTCGCGCTGATACCCAGCCGCGGGATGCAAGGGGCAGCCCAGGTCACGCTGGCTACGGCGCTGCTATACGGCCTCGTGCAGCTTGGCTATCTGAAGCGCCGGGCGCTGCGGGCGCCCGTGCTGGCGGTGGCGGATTGAGGAAACTGACATGATTCGCGAGTCGGT
>DASQHK010000597.1:0-9710 GCA_035632135.1 Bryobacterales bacterium | reverse complement strand
GCCTGCATGCCCGTGGCGGTCACGGCGGTCTTCGTAAAAAGCCCGATCGTCGCGATCGTTCTGGTAAGCCTAGCCACATCGGCCCATCAGGGCTGGTCAGCCAATCTGTTCACTACCGCTTCCGACATATTCCCTTCTGGCGTCGTGGCCTCGGTCGTCGGCATCGGCGGGTGCGCCGGCGGCTTCGGCGGCTTCCTTTTCTCCGCGATCGTTCCCGGTTTCGTGATAACCTACTTCGGATACGTGCCGGTCTTCATTCTGATGGGTGTGCTTCATCCGCTGGCTCTGGTGTGCGTGCATGTACTGATGGGACACATAGAGCTGCACTGACATCCTGCGAACGCCGGCCCGAAAAAGGAGAAGAGCTTTCATGAAGAGGATACTTGATCGACCAGGAGTGTCTCTGTGGTTGGGAAGGCGGACGCTTCCTGCGATGATTCTCTCCTGGTTGCTGTTCGCCGGCGGTGTTCTGCTGGCGCAGCCAACGGTCAGCAGCGTAGCCAACAATGCCAGCTATATTGTGGCCGGTCTGCCAAGCTCCGGTATCGCGCAGGGTTCGATCTTTGCCGTGTTCGGAGCCAACATGGGGCCCGCCGCGCTTGTGACGGCGAACTCCTTCCCGCTGCCAGCTACGCTGCCCGCTTCCAACGGTTCGTCGATCAAAGTGACGGTGGGCGGGACGACGGTCAACGCCATTATGCTGTACAGCGTCGCGACCCAGTTGGGTGCGATCCTGCCGTCGAAAACGCCGGTCGGCGACGGAACGATTACCGTCACCTACAACAATCAGACCAGTGCGACGGCGCCCATCCACGTGGTGAAGAGCGCCTTCGGCACCTTCGCGGTCAATCAAGCCGGCAGCGGCCCGGCCATTGTCACCGACGCCAACTACGTGGTGAACCTGGTGACCAATGCGTTCCAGCCCGGGCAAACGGTGATTCTGTGGGGCACCGGACTGGGGCCGGTCAGCGGTGATGAAGCCAGCGCTCCGCTGCCGGGTGATCTCGGCATCAGCGTGGATGTGTTTGTGGGAGGCAAGGCGGCCAAGGTCACTTATGCCGGACGCTCCGGCTGCTGCGCCGGCCTGGACCAGATTGTTTTCGTGGTGCCAGCCGGGGTCGAAGGCTGCTACGAGCCGGTAGCCGTGCGCGTGAATGGCGTGGTGAGCAACTTCACCAGCATGGCGATTTCCTCCAGCGGCTCGACCTGCTCGGATCCCAACAGCTTCTCGGCTGCCGACCTCCAGAAGGCTCAGGCGAACGGCAAGCTCAACATTGGGGGGATCGCGCTGACCCGAACCGGATTCAAGCTCGTGGCGCCGCCGCCGGTCGGGAATCTCAGCTACACCGCGGATAGCGGCGGCGGCGCATTCTACCGCTTCGACTACAACAAGCTGATCCAATCGCAGGGCGGGTTGGCGGCTACCGCGACTGCCGTTGGCGCTTGCACGGTTTCGGTCTACCACGGATCGACGGCGCCAACTGATCCGGTGGTGCCGGCCCCGCTCGATGCCGGCCCCGTGCTCAACCTGAGCGGGCCGAACGGAAAAAAGCAAATCCCGAAATCGGCTCTCGTGCCGGGCTACAGCATCTACGCCGCCTCCCTGGGCGGCGGCTTCGGCCCTATGGCCACGCCGCTCTACCTCGACAAGGGGACCTACACCATGGATAACGGCGCCGGGGGGGCCGATATCGGCCCGTTCACGGCCACGCTCAATCTGCCCGACCCGCTGGTGTGGAGCAACGAGGATTCGATCAACAACGTCCCGCGCTCGCAGGACCTGCTGATCACCTGGACCGGCGGGGACCCGAGCGCGTATGTGCAGATCACCGGCACCTCGAGTAACGCAGCAGCCTCCACGGGCGCCTCGTTCTACTGCACTGCCCAGGTCAGCGCCGGACAGTTCACTGTGCCGTCGCTCGTGCTCTCTATGTTGCCGCCGTCCACCTCAACCCTGGGAGTTCCCACCGGCACTCTCGGGGTCAGTACCACGTCAACTGCCACCCGCTTTACGGCGCCGGGCCTCGACGTGGGGGGCTTCGGGTACTTCCTCGGTAGCTCGAAGGTCGCAGCCTACCAATAGTCGGGCTCTGCGCAGGGCCCCGGCGCAGGCCGGGGCCCGAGCTTCGGTTGTTCCAGCCGGCTTGGCTCTCTTACTTGATCTCGGGATCGCTTTTCGAGGCCGGCTCGTTGCCCAAATGCTCGCGGATCACGGTCGTTTCATCCGTGAAGAACGAGCGGCTCCCGGTGGTGTTGTAAACCTGCGGATTGGCGTTGGCCGTGTAGCCCTGCGGCGTGCCGACCATGGTAAACAGATACCCGGACTTGGTACCCAGCGCGAGGTCGCCCGAGATCAGATCGGCGGCCGCCGCCGTGGAGGCGGCTCCCCCCGCCGGCGGCCCCAGCTCCGTCAGCGTAGTGGCGTAGCGGCCGTAGGTGGAAAAATATTGCGCCTGGGCGGTGTTGATGGTGTGCAGCGTGCGAATACCTGCCATCTCGTAGGCAAACATCCGCGCCTTGGTCAGCTTGGGCATCGCGATCGCCGCAATGATCAGAATGATGGCGATGACGATCAGCAGCTCGATCAGCGAAAAACCGCGGGCTAGGAATCGACGGCGGGACATAGCACACCTTCCGCTTCAGATTATACACATAGGACGCTCGCGGCGGCTGGAGCGTGGAAGCAAAGTGCGACGCGGCAGCGTGCAGCCGTCAATGGCCTGCCGTGGCAGCGCGGTATCCCGATCCGCCAGCCTTCTTCATCGCCGCAACCCCTTCCTCGATTGACAGCAGCGGCGTTGTCTTCACAGCCTTGCAAGCGCCGCCGGCGGCGAAAGCGATGGCGATGGCCGCCGCCTCCACGTTGCTCGGCATCTCGAAGATGACGACGATGTCGTAGTCCCCGAACGCGAGCCAGGCGCTTTCGATCTTCCCGCCGAGCTTTTCGATCGCCGGGCGCACTGCCTCGATGCGGTTCTGGGGCTTCTTGACCAGCGCCTCCCATCCCTGAGGGGTGTAGGCTACTTGCGCCAGATAGTGTGGCATGGGAAGGACCTCCTCTGCGGCTGACCTGCTTAGGCCCCGATGCTCTCACCCTGTCCTGGCGAAGTCAAGGCGCTTGCCACGGCTTCACCAGCGCGTCGATCTGACGCAGCCGGGTGAGCAGGCCGGGCAGCAGCTCCAGGCGCAGCGCGTTCGCCCCGTCCGAGAGCGCTCGCTCCGGCTGCTCGTGAACTTCGAGAAACACGCCATCCACGCCGGCCGCCACCCCCGCCCGCGCCATCGGCTCGATGAACTCCGGCTGCCCTCCCGACGCCGCGCCCGCCCCGCCTGGCAACTGCAGACTGTGGGTCACATCCAGCACGACCGGAAAACCGCACCCGCGCATCACCACCAGCGACCGCATGTCCACTACCAGGTTGTTGTAGCCGAAGCTCGTCCCGCGCTCGGTCACCATAACGCGCGTGTTGCCGGTGGAGGCGACTTTCTCCGCCGCATGCCGCACATCCCACGGCGCGAGGAACTGGCCCTTCTTGATGTTGACGGCTCGCCCGCTGCGGCCCGCTTCGACGAGCAAATCGGTCTGCCGCGAGAGAAACGCCGGGATTTGCAGCACGTCGCAAACCTCCGCCGCCGGCCCGACCTGCCCCGGCTCGTGCACATCGGTCAGCACCGGCAGGCCGGCCGTCTTCTTGATCTCGCGCAGGATGCGCAGTCCTTCCGCGAGCCCCGGCCCGCGATACGAGCCGATGCTGGTGCGGTTCGCCTTATCAAAAGAAGCTTTGAAGATCAGCGGCACGCCCTGCTCGCGGGCGATGGCGGCGAGCCTCCGGGCGAGGCCCAAGGCGTGCTCCGCGCTCTCGATCACGCAAGGGCCGGCGATCAGGCACAGCCGCGCGCCGCCGCCGATGCTCACATCAGCAACCTGCATGGTTCTTATTCGCGTTAATTCGCGTGCATTCGCGACTGGCTAATTCCCCCGCCCCACCCGCAGGAACTGCTCTTCCTCGCTCATCCGCCGCTGTTCACGCCGCCGCCGCCGGTTTTCGTAGCTGGCCGCGATGAACGACGCAAACAGCGGGTGCGGCTCGAGCGGCCGCGACTGGAACTCCGGATGGAACTGGCAGCCCAGGAACCACGGGTGTCCGGGCAGCTCGCAAATCTCGACATAGGTCTTATCCGGGGTCTCGCCGGAAATGCGCAGTCCGTTGGCGGTCAGAATCTCTTCGTACTCGCGGTTGAACTCGTAGCGGTGCCGGTGCCGCTCGCTGATCTCCAGGCGCCCGTAAGCGCGGTGGGCCAGGCTGCCGGGCGAAAGCGCGCAGGTCCAGGCGCCCAGGCGCATCGTGCCGCCCAGGTCGTCAATGCCCTTCAGCTCGCGCAACTTGTAAATCACGCGGTGCTCCGTCGCCGGGTTGAACTCGCTCGAGTCCGCGCCTTCGAGTCCGCAGACGTGTCGCGCAAACTCGATCACCATGGTCTGCATGCCCAGGCAGATGCCGAAATACGGAACTTTCTCCTCGCGCGCGAAGCGAATCGCCTGGATCATGCCGGCGATGCCGCGCTTGCCGAAGCCGCCCGGCACCAGCAGCCCGTCGTAGCCCTCCAGTTGCCGCCGCCACGTCTCGCCGCGCTCGTAAGCCTGCGAGATCCCCTCCGCCTCCACCCAGTCGATATTCACCCGCACCCCGTGCGCCAGCCCCCCGTGCTGCAGCGCTTCCTTCAGGCTCTTATAGCTGTCTTCATACTCCACATACTTGCCGACGATGCCGATCGACACCTCGTCGGTCGGATGGTTCAGCCGGAACAGCATGTCTTCCCAGGCGGCGAGATTGCGCGGCGGCGCTTCCAGGCGCAAATGGCGCAGCACAATGTCGTCCACGCCTTCATTCGCGAAGCCGATCGGCACCTCGTACACGCAGTTCACGTCGCGCGCGGCGATCACCGCTTCCTCATCCACGTCGCAGAACAGCGCGATCTTGCCCTTCAGCTCTTTCGACAGGAAGCGCTCCGTCCGGCACAGCAGCATGTCGGGCTGGATACCGATGGCCCGCAGCTCCTTCACGCTGTGCTGCGTCGGCTTCGTCTTCAGCTCCTGCGCCGCGGCGATCCACGGCACCAGCGTTACGTGCACGAACATGCAGTTGTCGCGGCCCAGCTCGTGCCGCATCTGCCGGATGGCCTCCAGAAACGGCAGTGACTCGATGTCGCCCACCGTCCCGCCGATCTCCACGATGGCCACGTCCACTTCCGTCGCAACCTTCTTCATCGCGCTCTTGATCTCGTTGGTCACGTGCGGAATGACCTGCACCGTCTTGCCCAGGTAATCGCCCCGCCGCTCCTTGGCCAGGATCTGCTCGTAGATCCGCCCGGTGGTCCAGTTGTGGTCGCGCGTCAGCCGCACGTGGGTGAAGCGCTCGTAGTGGCCCAGGTCGAGGTCGGTTTCCGCGCCGTCGTCGGTGACGAAAACCTCGCCGTGCTGGAAGGGGCTCATCGTGCCGGGGTCCACGTTCAGGTAAGGGTCGAATTTCTGCAAGGAAACCTTCAGCCCCCGGCTTTCGAGCAGGCACCCGATCGAGCTGGCGGCGATGCCCTTGCCCAGCGACGAAACGACGCCGCCGGTGACGAAGATGTACCTAGCCATTGCTAACCCCCTCTAGGATCGCCCGGACACGCTCCAGATCCCCCGGCGTGTCCACGCCGATCGCCTCATAAGTGGTTTCCACCACCCGAATCGGGTAGCCGTTCTCGAGCGCTCGCAACTGCTCAAGCTTCTCAGCGCGCTCGAGCGGTCCCACCCGCAGCTTCGGATAGGCCAGCAGAAAGTCCCGCCGGTAAACATACAGCCCGATGTGCTTGTAGTGGGCCACCGGGCGCCCGCTGTCCGCCTCCACGCCGGCCGCCGCCCCGCGCGCGCCGCTTGCCACCGCCCCCCTCCCGCCGGCCGCCCCATCCCGCGGGAACGGGATCAGCGACCGCGAAAAGTAGATGGCGTTGCCTTGAAAATCCGTCACCACCTTCACCACGTTGGGATCGTCCAGCTCACTGGCGTCCACGATCTGTTTTTTCAGTGTTGCCATTGGCGGCGGGGCGCCGTCCAATAGAGGCGCGATGGCCAGATCGATCGCCGCCGGGTCGATCAGCGGCTCATCGCCCTGCACGTTCACGATGATTTCGGCTTTTTCCCGCGCGGCCACTTCGGCCACCCGTTCGGTGCCCGTGGAATGGTCCGGCCGGGTCATGGCCACCTCCGCCCCGAAGCCGGCAGCCGCAGCGGAAATGCGCTCATCGTCGGTGGCGACGACCACCCGGCCCACCAGCCGCGCGCGCGCCACCCGTTCGTAAACGCACTCCAGCATCGTTTTGCCGCCGATTTTGGAGAGAGGTTTGCCTGGGAACCTAGAGGATGCAAAACGAGCCGGTATTACCGCCAGTATGGACAAATTGCCAGAGTCTTCAGGAAATTTTTACAATCCGAACAGGCTCCGCGCCTGCCCGAGCCCGCCAAGTGATGGTACGTTCGATTCTATCACAGGTAGGGGCGTGTGATAATATGAAATTGCTAAGCGACCCGCCGCTTGCAGTTGCCATGGCGTACGTACCCCGGCTGCGCTCCCTCCGATGGGCCGCGCTCCTGGTTTTTCCCGTCTTGGTATGGGTTGCCGCTGCCGCCCCGGCCCAAGCGGACGAAAAAGTCAACATCGCTCCCCGCCCTAAGGCGGCTAAGAGAGAGGCGCCGAAGCCCGGGGAAGGCCGGTTCACCGTTGACGTCAACACCGTCCTGGTCAACGTCTCGGTCGTCACCCCCATGGGCCAGCAGGTAACCGGGCTCGAGAAGGAGCACTTCCGCGTGTTCGAGGATAAGCAGGAGCAGATCATTACCCACTTCGGCTCCGAGGACGCTCCGCTCTCCATGGGCATTATCTTCGATTGCAGCGGCAGCATGGGGCAGAAGCTGCTCAAGTCGCGGCAGGCCGTCTCCCAGTTCTTCAAAACCGCCAATCCGGACGACGAGTTTTTCCTGATCGAGTTCAGCGAGCGTCCCGAGCTGGTCGTGCCTTTCACCGTGCGCCTCGAAGAGATCCAAAACCGCCTCACCTTCACCCAGGCCAAGGGCCGCACGGCGCTGCTCGACGCTATCTATCTCGGCCTCAACACGATGAAGCAGGGCAAGAATCCGAAGAAAGCCCTGCTCATCATCTCCGACGGCGGCGATAACAACAGCCGCTACACCGAGCGCGAGATCAGGAACCTGGTCAAGGAAGCCGACGTGGAGATCTACGCCATCGGCATTTACGAGCCGATGTCCGCGCGCGGCCGTACCGCGGAAGAGCTGAACGGCCCCAGCCTTCTGACCGAGGTCGCCGAGCAGACCGGGGGCCGCCAGTTTGCCGTCGAAAATCTCAACGAGCTGCCCGATATAGCCGCCCAAATCGGCATCGTGCTGCGCAACCAGTACGTCCTGGGATATACTCCCTCGAACCTCCAGAAGGACGGCAAGTGGCGGCGCATCGAGGTGAAGCTGAAGCAGCCGCGCGGCATGCCGCCGCTGCGGGTGTTTGCCAAGCACGGCTATTATGCACCGGCCCAATAAAGAGCAGTCGCCCGGACGCCGCAAGGGTCTGTGGCGCGCGGCAGCCTCGCTGCTCGTGGCGGCGGCGTGCGGCGCTTTGCTTTCGAGCGCGGCCGGCGGCGCTCTCTGGGCCCAGGCCAAGAAGCAAGCGCCTCGCGATCCCAAGACCGACGACCAAAGCCCCGAGGCTCGCTTCAGCGTCGAGACGCGGCTGGTGGTGTTGCACGCCACCGTCGTCGACAAGAACAACCATCTGATTACCAGCCTGCCCCAGGCGGCCTTCAAGGTTTACGAAAACGGCGACGAGCAGACCTTGAAGCTGTTCCGCCGCGAGGACGTTCCGGTTTCGGTGGGCATCCTGGTTGATAACAGCGGCAGTATGCGCGACAAGCGCGAGAAAGTAAACGCCGCCGCCCTCGCCTTTGTCAAAGCCTCCCACCCGCAGGACGAGGTCTTCATCGTCAACTTCAACGACGAAGCGTTCCTCGACCAGGATTTCACCGGCAAGACGGACCTGCTGCAAGATGCGCTCAAGAAAATCGACCAGCGCGGCGGCACGGCATTTTATGACGCCCTGCGGATGTCGATCGACCACCTGAAGGAAAAGGCGAAGCAGGATAAGAAGGTGATCCTGCTCATCACAGACGGCGAGGACAACGCCAGCCAGTTGACGTTCGAGAAGCTGCTGCGCAAGGTGCAGGAGTCCGAGGTGGGCATTTACACCGTAGGCCTGCTCAACGAAGAAGAGAAGCGCGCGGCCCGGCGCGCCCGCCGTGCCCTGAGCGCTCTGGCCGAGGCCTCCGGCGGCGCGGCGTTCTTTCCCAAGGATGCGAACGAGGTGGACGAGATTGCCAACAAGATCGCTCTGGACATTCGCAACCAGTACACGCTCGGATACACGCCCACCAATGCCGCCCAGGACGGCAGCTTCCGGCAGGTGAAGGTCGTGCTGGTAGGCGCGGGCAAGAACTACAACGTTCGCACGCGAACCGGTTATTACGCCCGCAGCGCGGCGGCTACGGCCGGGGCCGCTCCTTCAGCCTCGGGCCTGCGCTGAAGCCGCCTTCCGCCTGTTTCTGCATTTCGCCGGCCCATTGCAAGAATCGCCATAGTTCACGCCGCCGGCGCCAGCAAAACCGCCAGAACCCGACAAACCCGATCTGGTCCGCTTTTGAGCCGCAATAGGTTTCGATCCGCCAGCACAAAAAGGGGCTTCGCCACGGCCGCAGCCGGTAGCCGCGCGTGCTCTGCCACAGGAATTCGATCATGCGAACAGGACCTTGCCGAGCGGCAACGTGCGCGAGGCGGTTCTTACAGGAACGCCATCGTCTTGATGCCCGAGATGTCGAACCGCTTGCGGCAGCGCAGATTCTGGCACATCACCTTGTCGTCGCACAGGACCATGTAGGACTGGGCCTTCTGGAACTTGGCGCGGTCGCGCTCGTCTGCTCCGCCGGGCAACCGCTCGCGCTTCTTGCGCAGCACCCAGCGCAGCGTGTACTCGGCCGCTTGTTTGCAGTAAGGGCAGGTCAGCGTAGCTGCCTTGGTGGTGTCCGACTGCGTAAAGAAATCGCGCTCTTCCATATTGCGCTCCGCGCCGCGCTCCTATTCTACTCCCCGCCGCCCGCCTCCACCACTTCCACTGCCGCTCCAGCCCGCGCGCCCGTGATCTCCGCCGCCGACGCCCGGTTCACCGAAATCTCCACATACCCGGAGCTGCCCTCGATGGCGAACACTTCGCCCGGGGCCGCCGCCGCGTAGGACGGACGCAAGGTGGCGATCGCCGCGTTTCCCACCGTGATGCGGAACCGCTCGGGCAGATCCGAGAGGCGCAGGTTGGTGACCAGGTTCCCGAAGCGGTCCGCCTTCAGCACCTGCCCGCGCCGCCGGCTGCTCCCGATTTCGCGCGGTTGCGGAATCTCGAGCCGCGCAAAATCTTCAATGCGCTGCCCTAGCTGGTCCGGCGGCGCGCCCTTGGCCAGCATCGCCGCGGCCAGCGCAAAGACGTCCCGCCCGTGAAACGTATTGCTAATAGGCTTCAGCGCAAACTGCTCGGCGTCGAGCGCCCACACCCGGTGCGGATGCCGCTGGTAGACGAGTTCCAGCACGCCGTTGTCGGGCGCCACGAAGAGCCACG
>DASQHK010000596.1:0-8591 GCA_035632135.1 Bryobacterales bacterium | reverse complement strand
CAGACTTGTCGCCCTCCCGCTCTCTAAAGTATGATTCTTTCTCTATGGCCACTCCAACCGCAAGCCCCACGCCGGAACGCATCTGGGACAGCTTCATGGGCTATCAGCGCACGGCCGCTGTGAAGGCCGCCATCGAGCTTGACGTTTTCACCGCCATCGGCGAGGGCGCCACCACAGCCCCGGCGCTGGCCGGGCGCTGCCAGGCCTCCGAGCGCGGCCTGCGCATTCTTTGCGACTTTCTGGTCGTGGCGGGACTGCTCACCAAAGACGGCAACCGTTACGGCCTCGCCCCCGACGCCGCCGTGTTTCTGGACCGCCGTTCTCCGGCCTCCTGGGCCGGTGTGGTGAAGTTCATCCTTTCACCGATGCTGACCAGCGCGTTCAACGACCTGGCAGCGGCGGTCCGAAAAGGGGGCACGGTGATGGGCCCCGACGGAACGGTGGGGCGTGAGAACGAACTCTGGGTTGAGTTTGCCCGCAGCATGGTTCCCATGATGATGCCGGCTGCCGAGCAGATCGCCGCGCTCACCGGAGCTTCCGAAGGCCAGCCGTGGAAGGTGCTGGACGTCGCCGCCGGCCATGGCATGTTCGGCATCACGCTCGCCAGACACAATCCCAACGCCGAGATTGTGGCCCTCGACTGGGCGAGCGTCCTGGCGGTCGCGCTGGAGCACGCCAACGTCGCCGGTGTGGCCGGCCGCTATCGCACATTGCCCGGCAGCGCCTTCGAAGTCGATTTCGGCTCCGGCTACGACCTCGTCCTGCTCACCAATTTCCTGCACCACTTCGACGTCCCCGCCTGCGAGGGCTTTTTGCGCAAGGTGTGCCAGGCGCTGCGGCCCGGAGGCCGCGCCGTGACCCTCGAGTTCGTCCCCAACGACGACCGCGTCTCGCCGCCGCCGGCCGCCACCTTCAGCATGATGATGCTCGGCACCACGCCCTCCGGCGATGCCTACACGTTCGCCGAGCTTGACCGCATGTTCCGCAACGCCGGCTTCGCCCGCAGCGAGATCCACGCCCTCGAGCGGTCGCCGGAAAATGTAATCATCAGCTATCGGTAGAGGGGTCTCGCCGCCCGCCGCTTCCTTTCGCGGGCGGCGCCGCGCTCCTCAGATGTTTCCGCCCCGGGCGTTCGAAGCCAAACCTTGGCGTCGCACTGCTGCGCCCGCCCTGGCAATGCCCGATTCCTGCGGTGTCTAAAGCTCCGCCAGGAACTTTTTTCTCGGCTGATTTGACGCCTCACGTTAAACTCCGCCCGTTATATAATTAAAGTTGTGATACGCACCTTCCGCTCCCAGGAAACAGAGAAAGGTTTTCAGGCGCGAGTTCAGTCGCAAGTTTCATGAGATCGCCAGGGTAGCCAAGCGAAAGCTCGATCACCTTCAAGCGGCGTGTTCCCTCAGAGACCTGGCTGCCGTGCCGGGAAATCGCCTGGAAGCGCTGGCTGGAGAGCGGGCCGGAGAGTACAGCATCCGGGTCAACGACCAGTGGCGAATTTGTTTTCACTGGAAGGATGGGGACGCACACGACGTAGAAATCGTCGACTATCATTGAAGGAGACGGTATGTCCAGGAAGAAAACGAGAAAGACGCCGCCAATCCATCCGGGAGAAACCCTCCGCGAGGACTTTCTTAAGCCGCTGAAGCTCAGCGTCAACCGGCTGGCCATGGACCTCCATGTCCCAGTGACGCGCATTAACGAGATCGCGAACGGCCGCCGCGGGATTACGGTGGACACCGCGATGCGCCTCGCTCGGTACTTCGGCACCACGCCGCAGTTCTGGATCAACCTGCAGTCTAACTACGAATTGGAAGTGGCGGAGGATGAGTTGCGCGACAGGATCGCGAGTGAAGTGCGTCCGCGTCGGGCGGCATGGGTTACCCGCGGCCGCAGTGTGGGCGCGCTGTTACAATGAAGGAAGTCGCCCATGTTTGTGAAGGTACTCTTCTTCGGCATGCTGAAAGACCTGGTCGGCCGCTCCGAAGAGCGCCTCCAGGTGGAAGCGGGCACGCGCCTTGGCGGCGTTTTCGAGCACTACGCCCGGCTGTTCCCGAAGCTCCAGGAGATGTCGCATAGCATCGTGCTGGCCCAGAACCAGCAGTTTGCCGCGCCGGAAACTGTGATTGGAGAGGGGGACGAGATCGCGCTTTTGCCGCCCGTCAGCGGCGGCAGCGGCGAGCCGGCGGCCTCCGAGCCCCTGGCCGAGGTCGAAGACGAGCTGGGCAACTATTTCGCCATCACCCGCGTCCCTATTGACGTGCGCGTCCTGGGAGCGCGCCTGGCGCGGGGCCGCGATGGCGCTGTCATCACCTTCGAAGGCGTGGTGCGCGACAACTCCAAAGGCCGCACGACCTTGTATCTCGAATACGACTGCTACGTTCCGCTGGCCATCAAGATGATGCGCGAAATCGCCGCCTCGCTGCTCGCTGCGCATCCCGTCGACCGCATCGGCATGATCCACCGGCTGGGACGTATGGAAATCGGCGACACCAGCGTCGCCATCGTAGTGACCTCGGCCCACCGCCAGCCCGCGTATGAAGCGAGCCGCGACGCCATCGACCGGCTCAAGCGCCTCGTCCCCATCTGGAAGAAAGAGTATTTCGCCGACGGCGGCGTTTGGGTGGAAGGCGAGTGGGACGCTTCCGTTCCGCGCCTCGAGGCTTCCGCGCCCCAGAGCAGGCGCCAGTCGTGACTCGCACCCAGGGGCGCGTGGCCCGAGCCAGGAAAATTCTGCACACCCTCGGCTGCCTTTGCCTTTTACCTTTCCTTGTTTGTTTTTCCTCGGCCGCTCTCGCCCAGCCCCCCAGCTTCCACGTGGAAGTAAAACTGGTCACCGTGGTCGCCACCGTCAAAGACCGTGCGGGCCAGCCCGCCGCCGATCTCGAGCGCCAGGACTTCAGCATTCTCGCCGGCGGCGTGCCCCAGGACATCGCCCTGTTTGAGCGCCAAACCGACCGCGCGCTATCGGTGGTGCTGCTGTTCGACTCCAGCCCCAGCGTGGCAAAGGAGCTGAAATTCGAGCAGGACTCCGCCGTTCGTTTCGTGCGCGACTTGCTCGGGCCCGGCGCCCGCCCTGACGACCGCCTGGCCATTTACCAATTTTCCGACTTCGTCAACCAGTTGCAGGGCTTCACCGCCTCGCCGGGCCGCCTGGAGAAAGCGGTGTATTCGATCCGCACCTCGGGCGGCACCTCCGTCTATGACGCGCTCTATCTCGCCGCGCGGAGACTCGAGCGGCGCGACGGCCGCCGCGTCATCGTCATCATCACCGACGGCGGGGACACCACCAGCACTATCAAGTTCGCCGACGCCCTCGAATCGGTGCAGCTCGCCGACGCGGTGGTATACTCCGTCATCGTCGTCCCGATCACCAGCGACGCCGGCCGCAACCTCGGCGGCGAGCACGCGCTCGAGACCATGTCCGCCGCGACGGGCGGCCTGTCGTTTCTCGAGCACTCCGAGCGCGATCTCGACCAGACCTTCCACCAGATCGTCCGTGACCTGCGCCTCCAGTATCTGCTAGGCTTTTATCCGCACGGCGTGCCCTCCGGTCCGGAGCGCTTTCATCGCATCCAGGTGCGGGTGAATCGTCCTGACGTGCGGGTGCTGGCGCGCACCGGCTATTTCTCCGGGCCCGATTCGGAGCAGTCGGCGAACGATCCGGCGCCCGTCGAGATCGAGGGCGGCCCGCCCCGCGACCGCCGCTCGCCCGCGCCTGGCCGTCCTGTAAGCAAGCAACAGCACGCAGCCGATCCATCGCCAAGGAGCATTCCATGAAAGGTCCTTTCAAGCCCCGCTTCCAAAAGCCGCCGCACGGCGGCCCGCCCGGCGGCAGCGGCAGCGGCAAGCACCGCGCTCCCGACCAGACTCTGCAGGAGGTCGCTTACCTCAAGCGCCTCATCGAAAAGCAGACCCCCATCTGCGTCAAGCTGCGAAACAACGAAGAGGTGCGTGGCGTCATCGAGTATTACGACAGCACCTTCATCCGCGTCACCCGCAGCAACGCCCCGAACCTGTTCATCTTCAAGCACGAGATCAAGTACCTTTACGAGGACGCGGCGAAGACCTGATGACGGGATCTTACTCTGCCTATCTGTCCGCCGCCTCCGAAATCGCCCGCGAGGCCGGCGCCATGCTGGCCCGCTACTTCGAGCGCCGCGTGGCGGTCGAATACAAAGGCGAGTTCGACGTGGTGACCGAAGCCGACCGCGCCTCCGAGCGCTTCATCGTCGAGCGGCTCTCGGCTAAATTTCCCGCACACTCCATCGTCGCCGAGGAAGGCTCCGGCGCCGACCGCTCCTCGGAGTTCACCTGGTACGTCGATCCGCTCGACGGCACCACCAACTTCGCCCACGGCTTTCCCATGTTCGCCGTGACGATGGCCCTCGAGCAGGCCGGCGAGATCGTGGCCGGCGTGGTCTACGATCCGGTGCGCGAAGAGTTCTTCACGGCTGAAAAAGGCGCCGGCGCTTACCTCAACAACCGCCGCATCCGCGTTTCGCGCATCGACCGACTGGCCGAGGCCCTGCTCGCCACCGGCTTCCCCAGCCGCAAGCGTCACACCGACGTCAACGTCTACTTCTATCATCAGGCCGCGATGCTCTCCCACGGTGTGCGCCGCGCCGGCTCGGCCGCCCTCGATTTGAGCTACGTCGCCTGCGGCCGCCTCGACGGCTTCTGGGAGTTCGGCCTCAATCCCTGGGACATCGCCGCCGGCCTGCTGCTCATCGAAGAAGCCGGCGGCCGCTGCTCCGATATGCACGGCGGCGAGCACCAGTTGCGCGGCCCGCACCTCGCCGCCTCTAACGGCCTGATTCACCAAGAGATGATCGGGCTCTTTGCCGACGTCTTCGCAAACCGCATCCGCGTGCCCCTGCCAACTCTCAGTAGTTAGAGCCAGATGCGGCATCGCACCACTCGTCCGTGCCGCTTTATCGCGCTCCCCTGAAACAATCCGCTGCCAGCCTTCACTTAGTAGATAGAAGCCAGCCCCCGGAAGCCCATCACCACCGCTGGTCCGGGTCGTCGAGGCGCTGACGGTGAGGGACTTGCGAACCATGCGGTCCCCAAAAGGAGAACGATCATGTTGAAGAAATCGACCATCCTGGGAATGGCGGTCCTGTCGGCGGCCTTATTTTGCAAACCTGGCGAGGCCCAAGGAGTGATTCCGCCCCGCGCCCGCATTGCGCACATGTCGGCATCGCTCACTCCTTCCATCCCGTCGTCGGCTCCGGTCGGCGCGAGCGTGACTTGGAAGGTCGACGTGTCGAACGCGGGTCCAGGCACTGTGTGGTACCGGTTCCGCGTTCGGCCTCCCGGTGGAGAATTCCGCCTGGTGCGGGACTTCGGGCCCGACAGTTCCCTCGGCTGGGCCGCCAGCGAGCACGAGGGCATTTATCAGATCGAGGCTGCGGTCGCGAACAAGGAGACCGGGCGAACCTTCGTAACCTCCGCTTACTATGAGGTGACTTCCCGTGTCAGCGCCGGCGCCCCCCTCATCAGCCCGACGTCAAACCCTCTCGTCTTTCTCTACAGCGCGCCGCCGTGCCCCGCTGGAGCGCGGATGACGGTGCAATTCCAGGCGGCGGATGGATCTGCTGCTTCCACAGGCTACAAGCCCTGCAGCCCGAGCCTCAGCATGAACTTCTATCTCGCCGGCATGCGGCCCAATACACAGTACTCAGTGAAACATACTGTGGATACCGGCGCCGCGCTCCTGGATGGCCCCACGCTGTCGCTGACCACCCCGGATGTCTCGCTTGCCATCGCGGGCTACAACGTGACACAGCCGTGGCCAACTTCCGCCACCGACGGCATCCTGTTGCAAAGCTCGATCTTGCAGACGAACGTCGCGACCGACCTGAACGGCAACCTCGTCTGGTTCTATCCGGGAAACCTGTCCTTCTTGACCCGGCCGGAACCCGGCGGCTTCTTCTTTGGGATCATCCAGAACCCGAAGGACGACTCCTCGCGGCAGATTCTGCGCGAGTTTGATCTGGCGGGTATCACGATCCGCGAGACGAATGCGGCGCGCGTGAGTGAACAACTGGCCGCCATGGGGAAACGTCCGATCACCGGGTTCCACCACGAAGTCAGAAGCTTGCCGAATGGGGGCGTGCTGCTGCTGGCGTCGACCGAACAGATCCTGACAGACATCCAGGGGCCAGGGCCGGTGGATGTGCTCGGAGACATGATCCTGGCTCTCGACCGCGATCTGCAGGTGGTCTGGACTTGGGACGCTTTCGATAACCTGGATACCAGCCGGCTCGCTATACTGGGCGAAACCTGCGCCCCCGTCGGTGGAGGCTGCCCGCCCTTCTACCTGGCCCCGCAGGCCAATGACTGGCTGCACGGCAACGCGTTGCAGCTCACCGCCGATGGAAACATCCTCTACTCGGTCCGGCATCAGGACTGGCTGATCAAAATCGACTATAACAACGGCCAGGGGAGCGGCAATATCATCTGGCGTCTCGGCAAGGACGGCGACTTCCAGTTCAACTCGAGCGACCCCTACCCGTGGTTCTCCCATCAGCACGACGCGGAGTTCGTGGATGGGGACCCTTCAACCTTGATGGTATTCGACAATGGCAATACGCGGTACGCCGCCGACCCCACCGCCAATAGCCGCGGCCAGGTCTTACAGTTGGACGAGGCCAACCGTGTTGCGACCCTGCTGCTGAACGCGGATCTGGGCGCGTACTCCTTCGCCCTCGGAGCGGCGCAAAAACTGCCCAACGGAAATTACCACTTCGACCTGGGCATCCTGCCCGACCGCAGCAGCCGCTCCGTGGAGGTCGATCCCTCCGGCAATACGGTCTACTCGATTCAGGTCGCCACGCCGGAGTACCGCACGTTCCGCATGAGAGATCTGTACACGCCCTGACCAGTTGTTGATTCTGCTGAAGCTGACCTTGGCGCAGATTTGCGCCAAGGTCTTTTTACCGCTGGCTGCCAGGCTAGCCCTTCCGTCGCGACGAGTACTTGTCCAGCGTGTCGATCAATTTCCGCACCGAAGCGGGCGGCTTCACCTCTTCCATCAGGATTTCTTTCGGCGTGACCTTCTTGCCGTAAATGTGTTCGTTGTCGTCGGCATCCTGACGCAAGGTGGCGCCGGCCAGGGAGACGCCGGCAAACAGCCCACGGGAGCGGGAGTAGGCCAGCATCTCGGCGCGCATCTGGGCGTCGGTCTCGGCTTGCGCGTCGCGGCCCACCGGCCCGGCGGCCACGCTCATATCGGCGCCCAGCGTGAACTTGCTCTGCAGCAGCTTGCTGACGCCGCTCTTGTTCATCACCAGCATCACCACATCGGTTGAGGTGCCGCCGATCTGGAAGCCGAAGCTGCCGCCTTCCACGCGGACCGTCGAAGGTCCGCTCCAGCCTTGGCCGTTCTCCGGCCGGCAACTGATGACGCCCTTGCCGTACTTGCCGCCCAAGCCAAACGCCAGCTTTTTGACCGACGGCACGATCACCACGCACTCGGCCTTATCCAGCAACTCCTGGGGAATGGTGCGCTCTTTGATCCCCATGACCTCGTCAAACACCGTCGCCGCTTCCTTCACCCGCTCGATTTCTTTAGGCTCGGCTCCGAGCAGGCTGGCAGCCAGGATTGTCAAAATACAAACGCGCAGTCGCATGGAGTGTCTCCTCTCGGTGTTCCGAAAATGCAGCCGCTGCGCCACCGCGGCGGCCGCCATGTCGATCACAGCAAATCAGTTGCCAAACTTATGGTGTACCACATCTCGGGCCGTCCCGGCTCCGGCGCCGGATGATGCCCGGAATGTGCGTTGCGGCCCGGTGACGCCGGCGATCCAGTCGGAAAAGCCAGCCTAGTTGGTCTTTCCCGAGGCGATATTCGACAGCGTGGAACCGCCGCCATTGTTAGCCCTCACCTCGAACCGGTAAGTTGTACGCCGCGACAGCCCCGAGTTCCGGTAGCTGCGGGTCGTTCCCGCCAGCCCGGAGGCCACCACCGTCGTGGGCGTGCAGGAGGAGCCTGTACAGCGCAGGACGTCGAAACTGGTCACCGGCGCGTTCGTGGTGTCTTCCGTCCAATTCAGCGTGAGGGAGCTTCTGGTCGGCGAGCCAACCGTCAGACCAGGCGCGGCGGGCGGAGGAGCGTTGTTCACCGTTTGCGAGAGCGCCGCGGACGTGGTACTGCCGCTGTGATTGCTGTCGCCGCCGTAAGTGGCTGTGATCGGGTGGCCTCCCACCGCAAGGCTGGAGGTCGTGTACGTCGCCTGACCGCTCCCGTTGAGCGCCCCTGAGCCGATGCTCACGCCGTTGTCCAGGAAGGTCACGGTGCCGGTGGGCGTGCCACCCCCGGGCGCCACCACAGCCACCGTGGCCGTGAACGTCACCGACTGGCCGAATACCGACGGATTCGCGGAGGAACCGACCGTCGTGTTGGTCGAAGCTTGGTTCACTCCCTGGCTTAGCGCCAATGACGTGCTGGTGTTGAAATTCGCGTCGCCACCATAGACCGCTGTGATCGAGTGCGTCGTCACGGTCAGGCTGGATGTGGCGAACGTCGCCTGGCCGCTCCCGTTGAGCGTCCCGGAGCCGAGCGTCGTGGCGCCGTCTTTGAAGGTCAC
>DASQHK010000595.1:0-6808 GCA_035632135.1 Bryobacterales bacterium | reverse complement strand
CTTTGTCATCGCGCTGGGCGCCGGCCTGATCTCGGTCATTCTGCTCCTCTATATTGGCTGGGTTCTGCTCACCTGGCGCACCGGCGTCCTGCTCTTCCTCGGGGCGCTGCTGCTGGCGATGATCATCAGCGGGATCGTGCTGAACACGACCTTCCTGGTGCGTGAGATCCGCCGCAATGCGCAGCACGACGCCTTCATCAACGCCGTCACGCACGAGCTAAAGACTCCCGTGGCATCCATCCGGCTTTATCTCGAGACGCTCCAGGCGCGCGTGGTCGACGAGGCCAAACGCAAAGAGTTCTATGGCATCATGCTGCAGGACAGCGACCGTCTGCTGGCGACCATCGAACAGGTGCTGCGAACGGGCCGCATCGGATTCTCGGGCCGCAAGCTCAATCTGGCGCCCATCGACCTCGGCGGCGTGGTGGAGGGGTGCCTGGCGCGCGCCCGGACGCTCTATCACGTTGCGCCGGAATCGGTCGAATACCGCCCGGGCCCGCCGGTGACGATTCTGGGTGATCTCGATGAGGTGCAAGCCGCCGTTGCCAACCTCATCGACAACGCCGTGAAGTATTCCGGAAGCGACATCCAGGTAACCGTCGAGACCGCCCTGGTTGACGGGAAGTACGTTTCGTTGCGGGTGCAAGACCGCGGAGTAGGCATTCCCAAGACCGAGCTGAAGCAGATCTTCAAGCGCTTTTACCGCGTCCCGGGGGGGTTCGCCACGCGCGTGAAGGGCACCGGCCTGGGCCTGCACATCGTCCGCTCCGTCGCCAAGCGGCATGGCGGCCGGGCCTGGGCGGAAAGCGAGGGTCCGGGACACGGCAGCACGTTCGTGCTGCAGCTTCCAATCGTCAGATGACCCGTATTCTGGTGGTAGAAGACGAGCAGCACCTCGCCGAGGGACTGCGCTTCAACCTGGAGTCGGAGGGCTATCAGGTGCAGGTTGTGGAGACCGGGGAGGCGGCGCTGGAGTTGCTGCTGGCGGAATCGCCGCCCTGCGACGTCGTGGTCCTGGACATCATGCTGCCGGGCAAGGACGGCTTCGCTGTGATGTCTGAGCTGCGCCGGGCCGGGCAATTCATTCCCACTCTAATGCTGACCGCGCGCGGCCACCCGGGCGACGTGTTGCAGGGCTTCGCCGCCGGAGCCGACGACTACCTCACCAAGCCCTTTGATCTGGCCATTCTGATCGCCCGCATCCGAGGCTTGCTGCGCCGCGGCGAATGGATCCGCGCGTCTCTGAACCACACCGCCACGCCGCCGGAGCCAACGGACACGTTCACGTTCGGCGACAAGTCGGTCCAGTTCGATCTTCTGGAGCTGCGTGTCCGCGAACGGGTGTTTCCGCTGACCTTGATGGAGACCAACGTCCTGCGTTACCTGATTCAGCATGAGGGCAAGCCGGTGTCCCGGAAGATGATGCTCGAGGAAGTATGGGGCCTCCAGGAAGACACCGATACTCGAGCCATCGACAATTTCATCGTCCGCTTGCGGCGCTACATTGAGGACGATCCCACCCACCCCCGCCACTTGCTTACGGTTCGCGGCGTGGGCTATCGATTCGTGGCCTCACCCAACCAGAAGGACTAACGGCGGGATCCCCAGCCAGCCGGCCCTGCGGGCGCGCGCGACGCGCCGGCGGCTGTCTGCCGCTTACTTGCCCTTGCCACTGCCGCCGCCGGCCAGCGCCTGGGGCGCCTCGCCGACGTAGAGGGCCTGAAAGTGATCGTCGTTGATCTCCAGCGCCGAGGGGCGGCCCTGAAACCAGGAAACCAGCATCCCGGTGTCGATCAGAAAGACATGGCCGTCGAAGCGCGGGGTGATGCGGCGCGAATTGGGGATTGTATGTCCTACAACGACGTAGTGGACCTTGAAGTGCTTCAGGATCTTGTCGATCTCCGGCGCCAGCATGCTCTCCGGATCCATGCTGAAGCCGCGGTACCACAGCGGGCCGTCGGGCGAAATAATGTTGAGCGCCCCCAGGTTGAGAAATGTCTGCAAGTCGCCGTTGCCGTTGCCGCCCCCGGCGTCCCACTCCGCTTTAGCCTCCTTTTGAGCTTCCTCGATGTTCAGGTACGGCCACAACACGCCTTTCTTCGAGAGCCTGGCCCACAGGTCATCAAGCTCCTTGATCTCGCGGTGGACTGTTTCGTTGATCTGCTTGACGCTCTTGAGCGGTGAGGCGGGGCTCAAGCCGCCGTGGAGGAACAGCACGTCGCCGACCTGGGTGATCGCGTCGCGCTGGCGCAGCCACGCTCCGTACTTGCCGCTCGGGGCGAGCGCGTCCCGGTATTCAAAATACCCGGGCGGGTGCGCCGCGAGCCAGGCCTGCTTGTCCACCTGCGGCGGCGGCTGCTTGAAGCGGCCGGCGCGCTCGGCGCGATACTGGACGTAATGCTGAAATTCGCTTTCGCAGCGCTTGGCCGAGTCCGGGGCGGCGAACTCGGCGTATCCTTCCGCCGTGACGTAGCGCAGGTCGCCCATCATCACCATCGTTTCGTGGTTGCCGAGCAGCGGCCGGACCTCGCCGCCCTGGGCGGAGGCCTTTTCCATAAGGCCCATCAGCAGGTCCATCGCCCCCCGCGAGCGCGGACCGCGATCCACTTCGTCGCCGGTCTGCACCAGGATGGTCTTGCCGCCGGTCCAGCTCAGGTCCTTGTCCACCAGGCCGGCCGTCTGGAGAATGGCTACAAACTGGTCATAGGCGCCATGAATGTCGCCGATAGCCACGGTGCGCCCCTCGGCGCACGATCCTGCCGCCAGGCTCAGGAACAGCAGGGTCACCGCCACTCGCGCCGGGGCGGATCTCTTCATGGTCGAACTCTCCTCACCGGGCCAGTTCTTCGATTGTGAGCTGCATGATGGTCCCGAGCGCAGGATAGTATGCCACCTTCACCTGGCTTCCCGCTGGAATTTCGTCCAGCCGCAGCGATTTTTTCCCCAACGCCCGGGCGACTTTCTTGGAGAGATAGATCTTCTCGCGGCCGGCGGCGGTGGGAAAGCTGAGCACACTCTCCCCGCCGGCCTGCGCGATCGTGACGGTGCGCTTTTGCAGGTCCACCTTCTTGATGGTGCCCTTCAGGTTTTCCACCTTCAGCGGGGCGGTTGGCTTGTCCCCCAGCTCCGGCTGCGCATTTCTCTCGCTGGTGACTTTCCCCTTCTGCTGAGCCGCCAGCGGCAGCCACAGGGCGCCGGCCAAGGCGAGAAGCAGCGCGAACTGATTACGGAATCTCGCGAGCCATCCCATAGATGCGGTCAACTCCACCGGCTTCGCCGACTATTGTAACGCAGCGGGCGGTGCAGGCGGCGGAGTTGTCGCTCCGGCTCGGCGGAATCCGGCACAAGCCTGGCAGCCTGTGCCGGTTGATGGGTCGCGAAGGATTCCGCTTGATTCCGCTTACGGATGCGATCCGACGGGGAAGGCCATGGGTAGAGAGTTAGCGACGGCCTTGGCGGTGGCGTCGCAGACCGGGTGGCCAAAACCGGAGGCGCTCACGGGGTGGCCGTTGGCGTCCGGCGCGATGTCGAAGATAATGTTATCCGTGCCGTTGGTTGCGCCAGGAGCCACGCCCTTGGGGACATCGTCCAGTTTGAGGGCAGCGCGCGTTTTCCAGGCGACGATGTGATCCGTGCAAGAAGTGTCTCCGCTCACGCCGAGGCCGCCGACCAGCGTGCCGGAGGCTGTGTAGAGCGGCAGGCCCCCGCCAAACACATTCACCCCGCCGATCTTGTGTCCGGCCATAAAGTCGTTTGACTGGCCGTTGTTTTCCGCCTGGCCGCCGTAAGCGACGCCCGTGTCGACCGGATTGCTGTGCTGCAATCCATACAGGCTGCCGCCGGGTTGCACGGCCGTGAACAGGTTGGCCGTGGACAGAGCCAGCCCGGGCAAGCTGAAGGCGTTGGCTGTGTTGGCCTTCTGGGCCGAGATCACACGGCTGCCAGGCCACTGGCTGCCGCGGTCGGAGCCGGTGAAAGCGACCACGCAGACCACACCGTCGCGGTTGACAATGGTACCCCACATATTGTTGCTCAAACCGCCGTTGCCGCCGGTGAGGCTCACGGCGCCCTTGAGCGCAGCCTGCAGCGCGTCATGGCCGGGGAGGCCGATGCAGGGGGCCTGGCCAAAGGCCGCCACGCACAGCGCGCCGGGAACCAGCAACACGGCTAACATCCGGGGATACAGTCTGGAAGTCATTCACTTCTCCTTGGGTTCTTAAATTTGTACTGCTGATCTGGTATACATTACCGATACTCGGGGCGCCTGTCAATCTGCCAGTCAGCCGTATGCCAGTCTGCTGTAGTCTGCTGTGGTCCAATCATGCCGCGGCCGGAGGCCCCGCCGCTCGCCAACCACGGCTAAACGCCTGTCTTTCCGCCACTATTGTTCCTGCCCCGACAAGCCGATTGGAGCAGAAGAAGGGGGGCCCGAGTCCACCTTCAGGAAGACCTATCAGGAAGGACGGTACCCACTTGCTCGCGCCCGAAACGGCCGGAAGCATAACCGCCCGGCGCACCATCCGCTTAGCTATTGCCGACATCCACACCCTTTTCCGGGCCGGCCTGCGCAAGCTTTTGGCCGCCGAGGAAGACTTTGAGGTGGTCGGCGAAGCCGGTGACGGCTCCGAGATCTTTACCTTGCTGGAGCACTCCAGCCCCGACATCCTCCTGCTCGATCTCAACATCCCGGTGGTCAGCGGCCTCGACGTGCTTCGGCATTTCCAGGCCCAGAACGAGTCCGGCGCCGCATCCGCCTCCATCCCGCGCATCTTGATCCTCACCGCTTCAGAAGATGAGGAGGAATTAGCCCAGGCTATGAAGCTGGGCGCCTGTGGCGTGGTGCTGAAAACGACCCCTACGGAACTGCTGATGGATGCGATCCGCAAGGTGAGCAACGGCGAAATCTGGCTGGACGGACGCGTCACCGCCAACGTCATCAAGAACCTGGCCGACAGCCGTTTCTCCGGCTCCCGCGGCCACGATGACGCCTCCGGCCTCACCCCCCGCGAGCGCGAGATCGCTGCCCTGGTCGGCCAGGGCTACAAATACCGCGAGATCGCCGAGATGCTTTCCATCAGCGAGCAGACCGTCAAAAACCATTTGCGCAACATGTTTCACAAACTGGGGGTGTCAGACCGGCTGCAGTTGGCCCTTTACGCGATCCACCATAACCTCTAAATCTTTCCGGAGCCTGACCGATAAGACTGCCATGACCCCCCAGACCCCGACCATCCTCGTCATAGACGACGACCCCGCGGACCAGTTCCTGGTTCAGGAAGCCATGAAGGTCGCCAACCTGAACTACAACCTCCGGCTGGTCTCCGATGGCGACGAGGCTCTCGATTACCTGTTCGGCCGCGGCCGTTACGGCGACCGCTTCCGCGCTCCCCGCCCCGACCTCATCCTGCTCGACCTCAATATGCCCCGCCTTAGCGGCCGCCAGGTTGCCCGAGCCATCAAGGGAACCCCGCAGTTGAGGAAGATTCCTATCGTCATCCTCACCACCAGCGGCCAGGAAGAGGATGTCGAGGAGCTTTACGGCATCGGCGTCAATTCTTATATGCAGAAACCCGCCAACTTCGACGAGTTCACCGCCGCCCTCCGCGATCTCAGCAATTACTGGCTCGAGCGCGCCGCTTTGCCCGCCGGCCGGGCCTGAACGCCCCACCCGCTTCCCGCCCCCTCCGAGCGCGCCATACGGCGGGCCAGGCGGGAATTCTACCATCTCCATTTCCGGCCGATAAGAACAGCGATGAGGAGCCAAACGCCCACTATCCTTGTGGTCGACGACGATCCCACCGACCAGCTTCTGATGCAGGAGGCTGTCAAGGCCGTCAGCCTTCGTTGCTCCCTGCGCCTGGTTTCGGACGGTTCCGAGGCCCTCGACTACCTGTTCGGCCGCGGCCCTTACAGCGATCGCTCCCGCGCCCCGCGCCCTGACCTGATCCTGCTCGATCTCCGGATGCCGCGCCTCAACGGCTGCCAGGTCGCCCTCGCCGTTAAGAGCAATCTTTATCTGCGGAAGATTCCCATCGTGGTGCTGGCCACCACCGCCCGCCAGGAAGATCTGGACGAGCTTTACGCGATCGGCGTCAATTCCTACATGCCGAAGCCGGGGAATTTTGAGGAGTTCGCCAAGGCCATGCGCGACCTGGGCCACTACTGGCTGGAGCGCGCTCTGCTGCCGCCGCAGCGCGTCTAGCAGCGCCGTGGCAAAAACCACCGACGGAATTGTCGCTCGGCAAGTCCAAGGTCCTTTTCCTACGGGCTGCTCGACCGGGCGCTGAGCCCCTTGGTCACCGTCTCGAGGAACTCCCTCGCCCGCCGCGCGAGCTGGTCGATCCCTTCCGCCGTCTGCGGCCGCGGCACGAGCGGCTCGAAGATGTTCTCGCACAGCAGCGGCATCGCCCGCCCACTCGCTGCCACAGTCCCCAGCAGCTTGTAGTGGTCGATCTCGCCGAAGCCCGGCGCGCAGTCTTCGTTTTTCGGCGTCACCCGGTGGTCCTTGATCGTGAAAGCGTAAACGTCCCGGTAGCAGCTCTTGATGTCACTGATAGGGTCTACGCGCTCGTAGTCGAGCACGTTGCCCGCGTCGTAGCAGATCTTCAAGCCCGGCTCGCCCACGTCGTTCAGGATGCGCTCGCAGTTCTGCCCCGTCCCCGTGTTTCCGCCGTGCGGCTTGATCACCAGCGTCACGCCCGCCGCCAGGGCCTGGGGCGCCAGTTGCTTCAGGTTGGCAATCCACTGCGCGTACTGCCCGGCCTTTGAGCTGCCGAAGGTTAGCAGGTACGGGATGCGGCTGGCGGCG
>DASQHK010000594.1:0-3306 GCA_035632135.1 Bryobacterales bacterium | reverse complement strand
CCCACAAAAATCGGCGTGAAGGAGTGCGTGGCGTCGGTGACGCGGCCGATTACGTAGGTGGACACGATGGTGGCGAGGCCGGCGCCGGTGCCGGAGAGGCCCGAGACGGAGGCGACGCCGCGGTTGGAGTACAGGTCCGAGGGCAGCGCCAGGTAGATGGTGGCGCAGGCAGCGTAAAAAAATGTAGCGACCACAAAGCAGAAGATCAGCGGCGCGAAACTGTTGAGCACCGTCACCCCCAGCACCGCCAGCATGCCCGGAGCGCAAAGCAGGAACGTCAGCTTGCGCGCCTTCACCACGCTGAGGCCGCGGCGAATGAAGTAACTGGAAAGTCCCCCGCCGAAAAAATTTCCCAGGTCGGCCGCCATGAACGGAAGCCAGTAGCCGGTCAGGGTGTCTTCCAGGCGAAAGCCTTTTCCAACCAGGTAAATCGCAAACCAGTCGGCAACGAGATACCAGTAAGGGTCCAGCAGCGATTTGGCGAGCACGATGCCCCAGGTTTCGGGGATGCGAAGCAGGCCGGCCCAATCGCGCCAGCTCGGGCGCACCGGATCGGGCGCGCGGCTCTGGCCCTGGCGGATCAGAGCGAACTCTTCCGGGGCGAGCCGCGGGTGATTGGACGGCGGATGATAGAGCCTCCACCAAGCCACGAGCCACAGCCAGCCCAGGAGGCTGGTGAGGAGGAACACGGGCCGCCAGGTGCCGAAGTGGTGGTAGAGAAACACGACCAGCGATGGCGCGACGGCGGCACCGATGGCCGAGCCGCTGTCGAACCAAGCCACCGCCCAGCCGCGCTCGCGATCGGGAAACCACTCGCCGACGGCTTTGGTGGCGCCGGGCCAGTTGGCGGCTTCGCCGGCGCCGAGCAGAAAGCGGAAGAAGCGGAACCCCCACAGGCCGTTGGCGAGCGAGGTGAGCATGGCGGCGGCGGAATACCAGGAGACGGTGAGCAGCAGGCCGCGGCGCGTTCCCAGCCAGTCGAGGAAGCGGCCGGCCACGGTTTGAAAAATGGCGTAGGAGATGCGAAAGGCGATGACCAGCGTTGCGAAGTCCGTATTGGTCCAGTGATACTGATCCTGCAAAAACGGGGCGAGCACGCTCAGCGTCTGGCGATCGATGTAGTTGATGACGGTGGAGGCGAACAGCAGGCCGCCGATCCACCAGCGAAGATGGCGAATGGGGTGGTGCGTCACCCCGCCAGTATACGAGAGTTATTGATTTGTGCTGGGGCTGGGGCCCTGGCCGCTGAGCGCGAAGGCGCCGGTGACGCCGGCGACGGCCGCGCCCGCGCCAACCAGAGCCATGACGCTGGCGGCGTGGCTGAGGCTGCCGATGGTCCATCCGCCGCCAGGGGCCTGGCCGGCGGCTCGGGTGCTTCCTTTGCCGGATTTTTTGGCGCTGCCCCCCGCGGCCCTCGCGCCGGATTTCCTCTTTTGTTTTTTCTTGCCGGTGTTCGCAGCCGCTTCGTTGTCGGTGGCTTGGTCTTGGTCGATGGAGTTGTCCGGCTCGGCGTCTGCGGCGGCCGGGGTTTGCTCCTTTTCCTGCTCCTGCACGGCGACAGATCCGTCATTGACCTGGAGCGGAGCGGCGCCGGCAGAGGCGATGAGGACGCTACCGTGATAGGCGGCAACCACGAGCGTGCCGTTGCGGCTTGCGACCGCGAACCAAGCCTCGCCCGGACCAGCAGGTTGAACGGTATAGCGGCCGAGCTCGACCGCCATGCGGTCGGTGGCGAGCGAGCCGCGCTCGAGGCGCACATGGTCGCCGATGAGCCGGGCTACCGAGTCGGAGCGGACTTCGAGGCGGCCGTGGGAAGGAGCAGTGATGAGGGCGATCGCTCCGGGCGCGGTGGTGACGGCGTCGCCGCTGCGGACGGTGCCGCCGTCGGGCATGGGCACCAAGTTGGCAAGCACCACGCCCATGGCGCGCAGGTCGCCAACGAGCACAGGCCCCGCCCCCCAGACGGTGGAGGAGAAAGCCAGCAGCAGTGACGCTAGCGTCGCCAAGATGCGCATCTCGAGTTCCCTCACTTGTGGTATCGGGCTTTCCAGGCGGGCGCTTTAGATACAGCGGGAGTCTGCTCCGGAGCCGCCAGACAGCCGATTTATTGAACGGGCCGCAAAAGAAAAACATGGCACAGCAAAGCGCGTGGGCTTGGCCCGAGGCCGGAGCCGAGGCGGCTGCGCCCACCGTGGCGCAATGGCCCCTGGCGGCCGGCGCCCTGGCGGTGGCCGGTCCGTGTATGTGGCTGGCGGCTCACGCTGCGGCTTCGCCGGCGGACCAGACCCCGGCCTATGCGGCGGTGTTTGTGATATTGGCGGGGTGGGCGGCGGCGATAGGCCGGCGCGGGATCGCCGTGCGGCTGCCGCTGCTCTGCTGGTTTGCGCTGGTCTGGCCGCTCGTGGGGCTGGCGCCGTTGCCGAGAATGCTGCTCGCACGCATCGACCCGCAGCGCGCCGCCGAGTTGGCCGAGTTCGTCCGTGCAGGCATTACTTCTCCGCCGACGATTAGCCTTTATCCCTACGCCACAGCGCGAGCGCTCTTAATGGTGGCGGCATCGGTGGCGCTGTTCACCCTCGCCCGCGGGCTCGGGAGCCGCTCTATAGCGGCCCTGCAATGGATGGCGGGCGCCGTACTGGTGATGGCGCTGGCAGAAGCCCTGCCGGCGCTGCGGCAGCACGCGATGCTGGCAACGGGCGCGGCGCGGCCGCTCCAGCCGGGCGGCGACTTCATCCACGGCACATTTGGAAATCGCAACCTGCTGGCGGCGTGGCTGGAGGGCTGCTACGGCGTGGCGCTGGCAGTGTTTGTCGCAGGGACCGGGCAGCGGCGCGACGGCGGGCCTTCTGTGGCCGGGTTGAACGTCTTCGCCGGCGTGGCCGCACTCGCGTCGGCGACGGCCATCCTTTGCTCGTTCTCGCGCATGGGGGTTGTGACGCTCGCGCTTGAGACTGTTTTGGTTGGCTGGCTTCTGTGGGGCGGTGGGTGGCGGGCCCGACTCGCTGCGGCGGCGCTGGTGCTGGGAGCGGCGGCGTGCCTGCTGGTCGCAGGCGCGCCGGGTTTCGCCGGG
The DNA here is from genome assembly GCA_035632135.1 of Bryobacterales bacterium. GTDB lineage: Bacteria > Acidobacteriota > Terriglobia > Bryobacterales > JACQDG01 > DASQHK01. The sequence goes on along the minus strand of DASQHK010000594.1, from coordinate 236 downwards.
CGCTACTCGGCAGCGTCGCTGGCCGCGGAGAAAGAAGGACGCCTGGCGATGTGGGCCGATGCGGTGCGGGCCATGCGGCGTTATCCGCTGCTGGGGAGCGGAGCCGGCACGTTCGCGTTTGCGTTTCGCCGCTCGCATCCTTACCTGACCGGTTACACGATCGATCATGCCCATTGCGAATATCTAGAGACGGCGGTGGAGTGGGGGATTCCGGCCGTGGTTCTGCTGGCTGCCCT
>DASQHK010000593.1:0-3036 GCA_035632135.1 Bryobacterales bacterium | reverse complement strand
AATGCGGGCCGGAACGCCGCCGGCGTTGTGCAGGACGGCGGCGCGGCGGCGGACCGCGGCTTCCAGGCGCCCGTACAGCGAAGCGTCGTGGGCGAGCGCGTGGCGGACGTGGGCGAGGCCGAAGTGGACGTGGCGGGCCTCGTCGAGCCGGGCGCGGCGCGTCAGCTCGGCGGTGGCTTCGTCCGGGGCATACCGCTCGATGAAGCGGAGCAGATCGAGAAACGTGCCCTCGCCCAAAACCGACAGCAGAAAAGCCGCCTCGGTAAAATCCTCCAGCTTCAGCAGCGATAGTAATGAGTGCGAGGTAGTGGCGGAGGAGACGCCGACCCCGCCGGCCCCGGCGCGGGCGCGCTTGAGGAAGACGTCGATGTGGCGGGCCTCGTCGTTCAACTGGGTGGCGAGGAACATGGCCACCTCCACGTAGGCCGGATGGATGCGCGGCAGGAAGCGCGCCGGGACGTAAAGGGCGGAAAGCTCGTTTTCGGCGAGGAACGTCATCACCTGGCCCATGGCCCGCTCCAGGGCCGGCGAAAGCGGCTTGACGGTGCTCCAGGGGATGTCGCGCGAGGCGTCCCACTGGGAGGCGATGGCCTGATCGTAGAGCTGGGCCACCTCGGGCGGCGCGACGCGATCGCGCTCGGTGAGCGAGAAAGGATACTCGGGGCCGCCCGGCTCGATCTGCGCGCCGCGCGGGGCGAAGCCGCTCGAAGGATCGGCGCGCTCGGGCATGGGAATTGCAGCGAGAACGTCGGCAGCGACGAGGCGGCCCGAGCGGCGCGGGAGATCGACGTGCTCCTCGCGCGGGCCTTGCGGGACCGAGAGCGGGCCGCGCTCCATCAAGTGGCGCTGGCGGCCATCGGCCAGGGGCTCGCAGCCGAGATAATTGTGGCGCTCGAGGCGGCACCAGGAGGGCAGATCCTCGCGGGCGGAGGGCGACGAAGAAAGAACCGCCAGGATGCCGCCGGGCTCGAGCAGGTCGAGCGCAGGACGCACCAGAGCGAGCAGGCCGCCGCCCAGGGGCAGATCGCCGCCGTCGACGGCGATGGCTGCGCCGGGGTCGGGCGTTTCCGCCGCCGCGCTCACGCCGCGGCTCCTTGTTCGCGCAGGGCGGCAATGAGACTGCCGTAGCCATCCTCGCGCGGCGGCATCCACTGGCGCAGACCCTCGAGTTCGAGCAATCGGCGGTGGCGCGGGTTGTCCCAGCTCATGGCGAACAGTGCGCGCTGGAAGGCTTCGGCCTGGGGCTTCGGGAAACCCGGCAGCGCGTCGAACATGCAGTGGTCGAAGCCGGGCGTGGTCCACAGCACCTCGATTTTGTTGGAGTCGATGCGGCCGGCGGCCTGCTCCGTGACCCAGATGAGATCGCCGACGGCGCCGGCCTGGGCGCGACCGTCGTGGAGGGCCGCGAGAACCTCGATCTCGCTCGTGCCGGTGTCGCCGTGCTTGCCCACATCGGTGTCGAAGGCGAGCAGCTTCACCGCGGCCAGATCGGCGCCGGCTTCTTTCAGAAAATGCAGTGGCAGGATGCGGGCTTGGGTCGAGTCACGGCTGCCTACGGCCAGTACTTTTCCGGGGAGATCGGCGAGGCTGCGGATGCCGGAGTCGCGGCGCACGACGACCTTGGAGTGGAAGTCGCGGTCGCAATCGCGCATGCCAAGCGAGACCGAGCGGCCCGCGGTGCGGATTTGCGCCTGGACGTGGGCGAGCGGCGTGTTCCAGGCGATGTCGATGTGTCCTTGCAATAGGCTTTCGACCTGGCGCTCGTAGTTGGAGAAAAGCGCAAAATCGAGCGGCACGCTCTGCTCGCGGAAGTGCTCGCGCATGCCCTCCCAGATGGTGACGACCTTGGGATCGTAAGCTACCGCGCCGAGAAGGATGGTGTCGTCGGGCATGAGGGCCTCACTCGAAAAGCGGAAGGCCGGTGAGGACTCTTCCGATGAATTCCTGGAGATGGTCGACAGTGGGCGCCATGACCCAGCCGGCGCGGGCGTCGCGGAAGAGGCGCTCGATGGGGAGATGGCGCGAAAACGCCGCGCCGCCGCAGGCCTTCATGGCGAGGTCGGTGACGTCGACGGCGGCCTGCAAGGCGGCCAGGCGCGCTTCGAGCACAAACAGCGGCGCCATCGCCGAGCCGTCCTGCATCTCGCGCAGCGTGTGGCCGAGCAGCGCGCGGGACTGGTCCGTTCTGGCGCTCATTTCGGCGAGGCGGGCCCGCAGCGTAGGAAGGTCGCGCAGACGCGTGCCGGTGTGCTCGAAGCCGGAGTCTTGCAAATGGCGGGCGGTGGCGGCGACGGCGGCCCGGCAGAGTCCGTTGGCCATGGCGGCCGTGCCGATGGCGAACCAGGGGAGAACGACTTCGAGGATGATCTTGGGGCCTTCGCCCGGCGCGGTGATGAGATCGCCGTTGTGCACGGCGACGTTTTCCATCACAACCGGGGCGGACTCGTTGCCGCGCAGACCCAGGCCGTTGAAAGCGCCGGCCACCGAAACGCCCCGCGCGCCGTTGCGGGCCAGATACACGGTGGATTCGAGCGGCGAGGCCGCGCCCGGCTTCTGCGCGCTCGAGACATAGGAGTCGGCGTGGCCGGCAGCCGTTACCCACGACTTGTAGGCACTGGTGGTGTAGCCGTCGCCGTTCGGCGCGAGCTTCGAGACGGGCGCCCAGAATTGGGACCGGGAGCCGCGCTCAGAAAAGGCAAGCGTGGTGAGATGCTGGCCGGCGGCGATCTGGCGCAGCAGCTCGTCGCGGCCCTTCAGCGTGCTCGAGGCGGCGATGGCATGGGCCGCGGAGATATGCATTACGTAGACCATGGCGGTCGAGGCGCACCCCTGGGCCAGCTCTTCCACGACCGCGCAGAAGGCGGCAGGACCTTCGCCTTTGCCGCCGAGGTCCTGGGAGACGCACAGGCCGAGGAAGCCCTGGGCGGCGAGCGCATCGATGCTCTCCTTGGGAAAGCGCGCGTTGACGTCCACGTCGGCTGCGTTGCGGAGCAAAACATCCTGGGTGAGAGAAGCGCTCTGCGCGGCCAGATCTGC
>DASQHK010000592.1:0-4015 GCA_035632135.1 Bryobacterales bacterium | reverse complement strand
GGCGAAAAGCTCAACGGCGAGTTTGCGCTGGTGAGGATGAAGAACCGCGGCAAGGGTAACGAGTGGCTGCTCCTCAAGAAAAAAGATGCTGCCGCCGAGCCGGGGTGGGACGCCGAAAAATTCTCCCGCAGCGTCCTCACCGGCCGCACCCAGGAAGAAATCGCCCAGGGCCTGGCCGCGAGCGACCCGCCAGCGCCGGTTGCGGTCGTTGCCCCGTCCGAGATTCCCGGCGCCGTCCGCGCCGCCATGCCGTCGTCCATCGTGCCCATGCAGGCCTTCGCCGCCGCCGAGCCGCCCGAAGGGCCCGAGTGGCTTTACGAAATCAAGTGGGACGGCGTGCGCGCGATCTGCTTCCTCGACGGCCAGACGGTGCGCCTGGTCTCCCGCAACGGCAATCCCGCCGACGCGCAGTACCCCGAGCTGAGCGTGCTGCCGCACTACCTCGCCGCCGAATCGGCCATTCTGGATGGCGAGATCGCCGCGCTCGACGAGCAGGGCCGGCCCAGCTTCCATCTCCTCCAGCCGCGCATCATGGCCGCCGATCCCAACGCTATTGCCCATCTCTCGCGCACCCGCCCGGTGGTCTTTTTCGTCTTCGACCTGCTCTACCTCGATGGGTGCGACCTGCGCGGCTCGCCGCTCGAAGAGCGCAAACGCGCGCTCGAGTCCATTCTGCGCCCCTGTCCGCAGCTTCGCTACTCCGAGCATTTCAGCGGCCGCGGCGCGCCCTTCCTGGAGGCCGCGCGGGCGCAGGGCCTGGAGGGCATCGTGGCCAAGCGCGCGCAGAGCCGCTACGAATCCAAGCGCAGCCGCGACTGGCTCAAGGTCAAAATCGTCTCCCAGCAGGATTTTGTCATTTGCGGCTTCACGGCCGGCGAGCGCGGGAGCGGCACGTTCGGCGCGCTGGTGCTCGGTATCTATGAGCAAGACAATCTGCTGTGGGCCGGCAACGTCGGCACCGGCTTCGACCAGCCGGCGCTCGAAAAGATCCACGCGCTGCTTGAGCCGCTCGCGAGCCCGCGCTGCCCGTTCCGCGACATCCCGAAGATTCCCCAGCCCGTCACCTGGGTCCGCCCCGAGCGTGTCTGCACGGCTAAGTTTGCCTCGTGGACCCCGGATGGCCGCCTCCGCGCGCCGGTCTTCCTGGGACTGCGTCTTGACGCCGAGCCTCGCGATTGCTTTCGCGAGCAACCTGGCGACCCTCCTGCCGCTGCTCCCAAGCGGCGGCGGCGCGTGGCAGCGGCGCCGGCCGCCGAGGCTCGCGCGCCGCTGCTTTCGGGCTCGGCCGACGCCGCCCTGCTCACCGTCGAGAGCCGCCGCCTGAAGTTCACCAACCTGAACAAGGTTTTCTACCCCCGCGAAGGATACACCAAGCGGGACCTCATCAATTTTTACAACGGCGTCGCCGAGCTGATCCTGCCGCACCTCCGCGACCGCCCGCTCTCGCTCAAGCGCTATCCCAACGGCATCGAGGGCGAATACTTCTTCCAGAAAGAGGCCGCCGAGAGCTTCCCGGCGTGGCTGCGCATCGAACCCATCTCTACGGAGCCCGGCAAGGCCCCTACGCACTTCGTCGTGTGTGACGATCGCGCGACGCTGCTGTTCCTCGCGAACCTCGGCTGCATCGATCAGAACCCCTGGATGAGCCGCGCCGGCTCGCTCGCGAACCCGGACTTCATTCTCATTGACCTCGATCCGCAGGATTGCCCCTTCGGCCGCATCGTGGAGGCCGCGCAGCTCGTTCGCCAGAAGCTCGACCGGCTCGAGCTGGAGGGCTATCCCAAGACCACCGGCGGCGACGGCATGCACATCTACATCCCCATTCAGCCGCGCTACACCTACGAGCAGGCGCGCACGTTTGCGGAAATCCTGGCGCGCCTGGCGGCCGCCGAGCGGCCCGACCTGTTCACCACCCCGCGCGCCGTCGCGCGCCGCGAGCGCGGCAAGGTCTACTTCGATTGGGCGCAGATCGCCGAAGGCAAGACCATCGCGGCGCCCTACGTGCTCCGCGCCCACCCCGGCGCCCCGGTCGCGACGCCCTTGCATTGGCGCGAGGTAGCGGCAGGACTCACCCCCGATCAATTCACGATTCGCAACGCCCTCGACCGCTTCGCCCGCGTGGGCGACTTGTTTGTGCCCGTCCTCACCAACCGCCAGCCGCTCGAAGCCGCGCTCGAGAGGCTCGAACCGCTCGTGCGCAGCATGCCCCGCTGATGCGAATCGGAGCGCGGATTTGCTGTTAGAGGTTTTCTGCGGCTCTGCGTCTCGGTGGCTAAGCCTTCCGGCCTAACCACTTCTCCAGGAACTGATACGCTTGCTCGCGGGCCGGCGGCGGGAAGTCATGCTGGGCGTCGGGGTGGACGACGGCCAGGCGATCGGCGGCGTGGAAGATCTTTTTGTAAACGGGAAGCGCGGCGTCGACGCAGTCATTCACGCCGGAGACTTCGAAGTTCGCATCGCGCAGCGGCGCGTTGATGAACAGCGGGCGCGGGGCGAGGGCGATGAGGATGTCGGGGAAATCGAAGGGCATCTTCGCGGGGTCCTTGCCGTAGCGCTCGGCGATGCGCGGCATGTAGCCCTTGTGGCTCCAGCCGGTGAGGTTGCCGCCGTAGTATTTCTTGAAAGAATTGAAGCCGCAGCTTGAGACCATGGCTCGGATGCGCTCGTCAAAGGTGGAGATGAAGAGCGTGTTGTGGCCGCCGAGCGAGTGGCCGATGCAGCCGATGCGGCCGCGATCCACTTCGGCGAGCGACTCGAGCAGGTCGACGGCGCGCCTGTGGTTGACGATGCCCTTCATAGTGGCGCTGGCGTAGCCGTGAGCGTAAGAGTCGAAGAAGTAGTCGCCGAAGTTGGGGTAATCGGGGGCCAGGGCGACGTAGCCGCGCGCGGCGAGTTCCTGGGCATAGTGGAGGTTGGGAAGACCGCCGACGCCGGCGGGCTCGCCCTTGCCGATGCGCGTGGTTTGATGCAGGCAGAGCATCGCAGGCGCGGGCCGCCGCAGATTCTCGGGGGTGAGCAGGAAGGCGGGGACGCGGTCGTCATCGCCGCCGGCGAAGGTAAGGTAAGTGCGGGTGAAGCCGGGCTGGGCTAGCTTCTCGAAGGTCATTACATCCAGCGGGGCCTTGCTCTTCGGCGGAAGGTCTCCCATGACGAGCTGCATGTTGGCCAGGGTGCGCTCGCGGGCGCGGGCCCAGTCGGCGCGGCTCCGGAGGAGGGCCGCGGAGCCCAGCGCGGCGAGGAAGCAGCGGCGGGAAAGCACGTCCATAAATTAACATCTCTGAGCTGAAATGTCCGTTTGCGAGGATGGACGGCGGTGATTGACAGACTCCTCTTATCCTGATATCTTCATTTCTCAGGTGGGTCTTAAAAATTTTGCGGTTAGCGGATGGAGGAACTTCCATGGCGCAGCGAAAGCTTCTGTGTGCAGTTCTGTGGCTGGGTGCAATGTGCGCGCCGGCGGGTTTGCTGGCGCAGCAGGCCGGGACGGTCAACGGACTTGTGGCCGACCCGAGCGGGGCGGCGATTCCCGGCGCGAAGGTGACGCTCGAGCAGATCGGCACGGGCATCACGCGCACGGTCAACACAGCTTCGGACGGCCTCTATAGCTTCTCCAGCGTAGCGGTCGGGGACTACACGGTAACGGCAGAGGCGTCCGGCTTCAAGAAAGCGGTGTCGCCGAACGTGCGGGTGGAGGTGGCGCAGACTGTGCGCCTCGACCTGACGCTCGAGATCGGCGCGGTGACCGAGCAGATCGAGGTTTCGGCCGCTCCGCCCACGCTGCAAACGGCCGACTCGCAGATGGGCGGCGTGGTGGAAAGTAAGGCGATCAGCGACCTGCCGCTCAACGGCCGCAACTTTACCCAATTGATGGTCCTGATGGCCGGCTCCACGGACCGCCCCGGCGGCACGGTGGCGGGCCACTACGTGGAGCGCGCCGGCGGCACCGCCTTCAGCGTGAACGGGCAGCGGCAGACGGCCAACCAGTACCTGATCGACGGGTTCATGGACAAGGAAG
>DASQHK010000591.1:0-2053 GCA_035632135.1 Bryobacterales bacterium | reverse complement strand
TGACGGCCGCGCCCTGGTGTTCGACGATCCTCGCGGCCTCGGCGTCATGCGCGTTTTAAACCCTGCCCAGCTCGCCGGGCTGCTTCGTTCCATCGGTGTTGATCCGCTTTCACACGAATTTACGCCGGAGCGATTCGCATCACTCGCGCGCTCCAGCCGCGCCGCCATCAAGCTGCTGCTGATGAATCAGCGCCGCATCGCCGGCCTGGGCAACATTTATGCGGCTGAAGCCCTCTATCGCGCCGGCATCGATCCGCGTCGCATCGCCGCCCGCCTCAGCCGCCCGCGCCTCGTCCGGCTGCACGCCGCGATAGTCGACGTACTCCGTGAGGCTCTCCGGTCCGCCACGGCCGCCTACCAGCGCCCCCGCGGCTTTGCCGAAGCAGAGTCCTTCGATTGCGGCGTCTACGGCCGCGAGGGACTCCCCTGCCCGCGCTGCGGCCGGCCGGTCCGCCGTTTTGCGCAAGGCGGACGCTCGACCTATTTCTGTCCCGGCTGCCAAACGTAACCGTATGATATCCTTCCCCTGAGAAACCCTTGTCCGCCGAGCTGCTCGAGTTTGACCGCAACAATCCCGACCCGGCCATTGTGGAACGCGCTGCCGCTGCGATCCACCGAGGAAAAGTCATCGCCATCCCCACCGATGCCCTGTACGTGCTGGCCGCTGATCCGTTCAACCTGCATGCCGTCGGCCGCGTTTTCCAGGCCAAGGGACGCGAGATTCACCGCTCGCTGCCCATTCTGGTCGATTCGCTCATCATGGCCGAGGATCTGGGAACCAACCTCTCCTCGCGCTTCTATCTCCTGGCGCGCCATTTCTGGCCCGGCCCGCTCACGCTCATCGTGCCCGCCTCGGCGCGGCTGCCCCTCAAGGTCACCGGCAACACCGGCCGGCTGGCCGTGCGCCAGTCCCGCGCCGAAATCACCGGGCGCATCATTGAGACGCTGGGCCTGCCCATCATCGCCACCAGCGCCAACATCTCCGGCCAGCCCACCTGCCGCAGCGGCATCGACGTCTACGGCTTCATGGACCACCGCGTCGACCTGATCCTGGACGGCGGCGAGGTAACGGGGCCGGGAGCGACCACCGTGGATATTACTGAGCCTTACTGGCGCGTGATCCGCGAAGGCGCCATCAGCGAAACCGAAATCGCCGAGTGCCTGAAAGGTTAGCCGCGCTCGGAGCCGGCTTCACGTGTTCAACAGTTTGCCGAGCCGCGACCGTGAGGGAGCGGACCCTCGAACCCTTCTTCGCAGCGCCGCCACGTCCCGCAACGTCTCAGACCAGGTCGATTCGAAAGATCCACCCGCTCGTCGGGCTATCGTTGTTCGGCCATCCGGGATGGATGCCCGCGTCGCAGCTAATCAGCGCCCCCTCGTGCATGGCGAGCCCGTGCGGGTCCGATGAGCCGGGAACGAAGTCTACGATCTCGAGCACCTTGCCGGTGGCAGCATCGTACTTGATCAGGCCCGGCCGGCCTTCGGCGTAATTCTTGCTTTCGTTGCCGGTCACCTGCCAGATGGCGCCATTGTCCCAGGCCATGGCGTGGACCCGGCTCCTGCCCGGAGTTTCGTGGGACGGGATCAGGAACTCCGGCTCCCAGGTCGTGGGGTCCACCCGCAGCATCCCGCGCAGCCGGAGCGCTCCGATCCAAAGCTTGCCGTCATGCCACAAGGCGCCGTGGCAGCCGCCTCCGTTGTCCGCCGGCCCGAGCGGGATCTGACGATGGCTCACAACCTTGGAGTTCATATCCACCTGAAAAATTCCTTCCGGCGGCGCATTCGCGCACATCCATACGCACCCGCCTCCGTACGCCATCCCGCTGGTGTTTCTGGACGGCGTCTTCACCGTCTTCAGCAGCTTGCCATTCCAATCGACCAGCCATGCGGCTTCGGACAGGTCTTTCGGTTCGGCCATGTGATAGGAGACGGCCTGCGCGCCGGAGAGCTTTTGCTGGGCAATCCACAAGCCCTCGGGCGCAACGGCAATCCCGTTGGGAAACGCGCCGGGACTCTTAAACAGCTTCGTCGTTTTCGCCATCCGGGACGGAAT
>DASQHK010000590.1:0-11232 GCA_035632135.1 Bryobacterales bacterium | reverse complement strand
GCACGTGGAGCGTGCGAAAGGAGACTGCAAGACCTGCCACCCTGCGCTGTTTCAGCAGTCGGCGAGCGCACCTCTGAATTTCAAAGCGAACATGCACAAAACGGCCGAGGCCGGCAAGACCTCCTGCGCCCACTGCCATGTGGCCGGTGGGATGGCCTTCGAAACCAAAGGCAACTGCCAGAAGTGCCACAAGAAGGGATGAGGCTCCGCCGGGCTGTCGCGCGGGAGTGCGCGTAGCTCAGGGGTCGGCCCCCAACCGGTGGGGCTGCCGGCCCAGCGGTTGGGGGAAATGCCCCAGTTCTAGGGGACTTAAGGCCAGAAAAACTACTAGACGGTATTAGACTTAGGGAGTCACGCTGAGGTGGCACCTGGCGTGCGGTGGAAGGCTCCCCGAGCGAACGCGCGACGGGGAGAGCGTACTATGATGAGCCAAAAGGATCTGGAGCGACATCGGCGAGCGTTGCGGAGGATTGTCGAGACCTGCGATTGCCGGCGGCGCCCGCTGGAGCAGGTTGTGCCGGCTACGGATATGGCGGAGCAGGCGGCGGTGAACCTCGCCCGCTACCTGGCCGGTCTGGATGAGGAGATCGGGTGGAGAGTGTGCGAGGCGGCCGGGCGCGCGCTGACGCGGATGGAGCTGGGGAGCTTCGGGCGCTGCCTGGAGTGCGGCGAGGAGATCGGCGCCAAACGCCTGGATGCCGTGCCGTGGGCCAGCCTGTGCGTGATCTGCCAGGAGCAGATCGAGGCTCGCGGCGATCTGTCAATAGCAGCTTGAGCCCAAATGAAGTGGGAGCAACCCGCCGATGAAAATGCGGGGGGAGGCGATATGTCTCAGCTTCGAGAAAACTTGCGGCGTGGGGTTCGTGCGGCCGGCCCGGTTTCCTGGCTGCTGGCGTTATCCGTTCTGACCGGCTTAGCCGCGGTGGTCAGCCGGCAAAAACCACCCGCTTTCAGCGTCCATGACAAGGCCTTCTACCTAAGCGCCCAAGACGTCGATTTTGTGCGCCCGGGGCTGAATGTCACCATCGAGTCGGCATCGATCGACGCCGGCGGGGTGATCCAGGTGCGCTTCAAGCTGGCCGACCCCAAGGGGCTGCCGCTCGATCGCCTCGGCGTGGTGACGCCGGGAGCGGTGTCGATCAGCTTCATCGCCGCTACCATTCCTGCCGGGGCCTCCCAATACACGGCTTATACCACCCGCCAGCAGACCAGCCCGATCACCAAGCAGACCGCCACGCAGGCTGGAACGGATTCCGGCGGCTCCTATCAGCAGGTGGCTGACGGCGAGTACACGTATACATTCAAAACGCTGGCGCCCGCCGGCTATAACCGCTCGGCGGTCCACACCATCGGCTTTTACTCCTCGCGGGATCTGAGCGAGTTTAACCTGGGAACCCAGTACGACGACGGCGTGTTCCATTTCGTTCCCGACGGCTCGGCGACGCCTCCGGCCTTCCCTCGCGACGTGGTCCAGACCGCGAGCTGCAACCGCTGCCATGATCCACTGTCCGCCCACGGCGGGGCGCGCCGCAGCGTCGAGCTGTGCGTGCTCTGCCACCAGCCCCAGACCACTGATCCCGATACCGGCAACAAAGTGGACTTCAAGGTGATGATTCACAAGATCCACATGGGATCCAGCCTGCCCAGCGTGCAGGCCGGCAAACCCTACCAGATCATCGGGTTCAATCAAAGCGTGAACGACTGGTCGACGGTGGTGTTTCCGGCCGATGTGCGGCGCTGCGAAGTCTGCCACGCGCAAGGCCCGGTGGGCAATCCGCCGCGCACCGCGGCCCAGGCTAACTACTACCTGACCAAGCCGACGCGGGCTGCCTGCGGCGCTTGCCACGACAACGTGAACTTCGACACCGGCGAAAATCACAGCGCCGACAATCTGCCAGAGATTTCCGACAACCTCTGCGCCAACTGCCACATCCCGCAAGGCGAGATCGAGTTTGACGCTTCGATCAAGGGCGCCCATACCATTCCGAATCACTCCACGATGCTGCCTGGCGTGGTGTTCGACATCACGAAGGTTGACAACTCAGCTCCGGGCCAGAACCCCACCGTCACCTTCAGCATCAAGGACAACACCGGCAACCCGATTCTGCCGTCCGACATGAATTTCCTGAACCTGGTCACGTCGACCAGTTCCACTTATGACTACGCCGGCTACGTCTCGGAGAGCGCGCTCAAAGCCACCGGCTCGAACGGTGTTTACACCTATACGTTCAAGTGGGCGGTTCCATCCGACGCCCAGGGGACATTTGCCATGGGCATCGAAGGTTACCGGAATGTGACCCTCTTTCCTGGTAAGAAGATTGAGATGCCGAACATTCGGGACGTGGGGTTCAACAAAGTTTTCTATTACGCGGTGACCGATCCCACACCGGTGCCCCGGCGCACCGTTGTGGCGGAGGCCAATTGCAACTCCTGCCACGAGTCTCTCGAATTGCACGGCGGGATTCGCAGAAACGTCGAGTACTGCGTGATCTGCCACAACCCCAACAACACCGATGCCGACCAACGGCCGGCAGCCCAGAGTCCGCCGGAGAGCATTCACTTCAAGACCATGATCCACAAGATCCACACCGGCGAGAACCTGACCACCGACTTGACGATCTATGGCTTCGGCGGCAGCGTGCACAACTTCTCATCAGCGTTCGCTAAGACGTCCTTCACAGCCAGCGGCGTGCGGTTCCCGGGCGACCGGCGCGATTGCGCGCAGTGCCACGCGAACAGCTCCGAGCAATTGCCGCTGCGCGACGGGCTGCTGCCGTCGCTGCAGCCGCGCGGGTGGTACAGCCCGCAACTGCCAACCGCGGCCGCCTGCCTGGCCTGCCACACGGAAAAGGCCCCGGCGGCTCACGCGCTGGCGCAAACCTCCCAGCAGTTGGGCGAGTCGTGCGAGGTCTGCCACGGCCCCGACGCGGATTTCGCGATCGACAAGGTTCACGCGCGGTGACGGCCGCCCCACATGCTGCTTTTTCTTCTCCTCCTGATGGCGGGCGCGGGCGGTCTGGGCCGGGCCCAGACCCCGGCCGCGGCTCCATCCGAGGCCCCGGCAACTCCCCAGGCAGAGGCGCAGCCCCCGCCGCTGCCTGAGGGCTACGCGGGCACCGAAACCTGCGGCTTGTGCCACCAGGACATTGCTCAGGCTTTCCGGCGCAATCCGCACTTCGCCGTTGACAATGGCCGCAGCCGCAACGTCCACGCCAAAGAATGGGCGAGCCGCGCCTGCGAGGCGTGCCACGGGTCGGGCAAAGCCCATGCCGAGGCGGGCGACGGCAAGAACATTTTCGTTTTCAAGGGCGCCGCAGCAGCGCGGGTGAACGAACAATGCCTGGCCTGTCACGCCGGGCAGGAGACGCACCACGGCCGCCTGTTCGGCGCGCACAACCGCAACCAGCTTTCCTGCGTCTCCTGCCACACTGTGCACCACGCCACGCAGGCGAAGCTGCTGGCTTCCGCGCCCAACGCGCTTTGCGAGGGCTGCCATCTGAGCGTGCGGGCCGAGTTCACGCGCCCCTATCGCCACAAGCTCCAGGAGAACGCCATCGAGTGCGTGGATTGCCACAACCCGCACGGCGAGCTGCCGCCGCGCAGCCTGCGGCGCGTCGCGGCCAATGAGCTGGTCTGCCTGAAGTGCCACAGCGACAAGCGCGGGCCGTTCCCCTTCGAGCACGCGCCGGTGCGGATGAATCCTTGCAGTACCTGCCATGAGCCGCACGGCTCGGTGAACCCGCGGATGCTGGTGCGGCACGACCAGAGCCTGCTATGCCTGGAGTGCCACACCACGAGCCTGGCCACCATCGGCAGCACGCCGCCGGCGTTTCACGATCTGCGCAGCGCGCGGTTTCGCAATTGCACCATCTGCCATTCCAAGATTCACGGCTCGTTCGTGAGCCGGGAGCTGCTGCGATGAGGCCGCCCCGCCCGCGGTGGACGCTGCTGCCGCTGGCCTTTGTGGCTGGCGCCGCGCTTCTGGCGCAGCCGGCGCCGCCAGTGAGTGAAGCTGGTCCGGGGCCAACCGTCCAGCGACAGCCGGCCGCACCAGCGGCTCGGCAGCAGGGTCTCGCGCGGGCCGCGGGGCCACAACAAGGCGCGGCGGAAGCTGGCGAGCGGCCGGCCGTACCGCAGCCTGCCCAGCAACAGCCCGCTGCACAAGCCGCGCAGCCGGCCGCCCTCCAACCTGCGCGGCAACAGCCACCCGCGCCCGCCGCCCCACAACAGGCTGCGGCGGGGGCTGCCGCTCCGCAACAGCCCGCGCAGCCGCAAACGAGTCAAGCCGCGCCGCCAGCCCAGCAACAACCGGCCGCGCCCGCTGCCCCACAACAGGCTGCGGCGGGGGCTGCCGCTCCGCAACAGCCCGCGCAGCCGCAAACGAGTCAAGCCGCGCCGCCGGCCCAGCAGCAACCGGCCGCGCCCGCCGCCCCGCCGCAGGCTCCCGCCGGGGCTGCCGCGCCGCAGCCGCCGGCTGCGGAAGCTCCCGCCCAGCCGCAACCGGCCGCCGCTGAGACCCCGGCGGCGGCGGTGAAAGAAACGGAGTCCACCGGCACGCTCGACTTCGGCTATCGCTGGGTGCTGGGGCAGGGAGGCAGCCGGGATCTTTATCGCAGCCTGGTCAACCTGGGAGAGGGGCCCAAGCTGTTCGGGGCGGACCTGAGTCTCCGCCGGCCAAGCGGCCGGCTCTACGACCGTTTCGATCTGCACGCCTCCTCGTGGGGAGGCGATCCCTACAATACCGCGCGCCTCGACGCCTCACGCTCCGGCCTCTACGACTTCCGCTTCGACTATCGCAACGTAAAGTACTTCAATGCGATTCCTTCCTTCGCCAACGCGCTCGTGGGCAACGGCGTGCTGTTCAGCGAGCGGTCGCTCGACACCTCCAACCGGCTGATCGAAACGGAGCTTGATCTGCTGCCCGGCGCGCACTTTTCTCCCTACCTCGCCTACTATCACAGCTCCAACTTCGGCCGCGGCGTGACGACGTTCGTCGACGACAACGTCAACGAATTTCCGGTCGTCACCGATCTGCGCGACGCGACCGATTCGTATCGCGGCGGCGTGCACGTGAATTTCTCGCGGTTCAACCTCACGCTCGAGCAGGGCGGGACGACGTTCAAGGACGACCAGCAGGTCGGCTTCTCCGGCCTGAACCCCGGCGACCGGCGCGTGCCGTTCCTCGGCCAGACCATATTGCTGCGCGATCTGCACCAGGCCTACGGGGCGCGCGGCAATGGCATCTTCGAGCGGGCCGTGCTGCAGGGCCGTCCCGCCACGTGGCTGAACTTCACCGGCCAGTTCCTTTACAGCAAGCCGTCGATCGACGTGAACTATCTGCAGCAGGACAGCGGCAATTTCGTGCTGCTGAACACGCTGCAAATCTATACCGGGCAGCTCGACCGCTCCATCGGCGAGGCCAACCGGCCGCACTCTTCCGGGACCTGGTCGACCGAGATCAGGCCTTTTAAGCGCGTGCGCATTGTGGAGTCGTGGTTCACCGACCGTTTTCACATTGCCGCCGGCTCGTTTCTGGGCGAGACGCTGACCGCCGCCGCCGGCTTGCTCAACACCACCAGCAACGCCGCCGACCGGCTGGTGCTCAACTACAATCAGCACGAGGTGGACGCGATCGTCGACGTCGCGTCGTTTCTGACCCTGCGCGGCGGCCACCGCTATGAATGGGGCGATGCCACCACGCGGTCGCCGGTCACGGTCGATACGCTCCGGCCCGAGCAGGCCTCGCTCGGGCGGCAGATCGCGCTGGCGGGGGCTGTCGTGCGGCTGGGAAGCAATCTCGACTTCAACGCGGATTTCGAAACCGCGGCCGCCGACCGCACTTTTTTCCGCACCGATCTCGCCAACTACCAGCGCGCCCGGCTGCGCGGCCGCTACCGGATGAGCAAGTCGCTGAGCGCGACCGGATCCTTCGCCATCTTCAACAACCAGAACCCGGCGCGGGACGTGAATCTCGACTTCCAGAGCCGCCAGACATCCCTCGCGCTCATCTGGACGCCGGGCGACGGCAAGCGCTGGAGCCTGCTGGCCGACTACACGCGCGGCACGGTGCGCAGCGCGATTCCTTACCTGGTTCCGCAGGACCGCACGAGCGACGTCTCCTTCTACCGCGACAACGGCCATTACAGCGGGGCGGCGGCGGACCTGCGCCTGTGGGGGAATGCCCGGCTCCATGTGGGCGGCGCCTTCGCGCTCGACGCCGGCAGCCGGCCGACGCGCTACTTCCAGCCGCAGATGCGAGCCATCGTGCCGATTTACAAGAAGCTGAGCTGGACCGCCGAGTGGAGCTGGTTTGGGTTCGATGAGAGACTTTTCGGCTTCGAGAATTTTCACGCGCACCTGTTCTCGACCGGACTGCGGATCGGGATGTAGGAGTGCCGTATGAAGATCATCCTGACAATCGCGACGATAGCGCTGGGGGCGGCGGCCTGGGGCCAGGACAGGCCCGGCGACGCCGGGCGCGGCGCGCAGTTGTTCGAGCGGGAGCACTGCGTGGCGTGCCACTCGATCCACGGCGTAGGCGGGAAGGTGGGGCCCGATCTGGGGCGGCGCGGGCCGGGCGACTACACGCCGGCGGTGCTGGCGGGCGCCATGTGGAACCACGCGCCGGTGATGTGGAAGGCCATGGCCGCCCGCGGCCTGTCGATTCCGCAGCTCGACGCGGGCGATGTGGCCGATCTGTTCGCGTATTTCTACTCGCTGCGCTATTTTGCGCCGCCCGGCGATGCGGCGCGGGGCAAAGACGTGTTCATCTCGAGCGGCTGCGCCCGCTGCCATGCCAGCCAGGGCGGCGTGGGTCCGCCGGTTTCGTCGTGGAAGGCGACCACCGATCCGGTGCTGTGGGCGCAGCAGATGTGGAACCACGTCACCGGCATGACCGAGCAGGCGGAGAAGGCCGGCGTGCGGTGGCCGCGCCTCACCGTGCAGCAAATGGTTGACCTGACGGTCTACGTGCAGAACCTGCCGAGCGCCCGCTTGACGGCGCCCACGCTGCGGGTGGAGAACCCGGCGGCCGGAGAAAAGTTATTTGCATCGAAGAACTGCGCACGGTGTCACACGCTGGGGGGAACGGCGGCGCCCGGCAAGATCGACCTGCTGCCCCGCACGGCGCGGTTTCGCAGCCTGGTGGAATTCGCCGGCGCGATGTGGAACCACGGTCCCCAAATGCGCCGCCGCGCCGCGCAGGCGGGCGTGGCGCTGCCCGTTTTCCAGGATGAAGAAATGTCCGACCTGCTCGCCTACCTGTTTGAGAGCCGGATCTTCGCCGAGCAGGGCAGCGTCCGGCGGGGGGCGGCCGTCTACAAGAAGCTTCGCTGCGCCGCCTGCCACGAGGGCGGCCAGCCCGGCATCCCGCCGCTTTCCCAGTTTCGCGGCAAGTTCTCTCCGTTTTTCATGACCAGCGCGGTGTGGAGGCACGGCCCGCAAATGCAGGCCGAGCTGGAAGGGCGCGGCATGGCTTGGCCCGTCTTCACCGGCGCGGAGATGAGCGACCTGATCGCCTACCTGAACCGCTAAGCGGCCCCGCGGGGCTGGTAGGCGCAGAACGGCTCCTCAGCCAGATAGTTATTGGTAATGCCATAAGCGCGGGCGCGGCAGCCCAGGCACACCTGCCGGAATTCGCACACCCCGCACTTGCCCTCGAGCAGACCCGGATCGCGCAGGTCGGCGAAGACCGGAGCGTTTTCCCAGATCTCGCGGAACGCCGTCTCGCGGACGTTGCCGGCCGACACCGGCAGGTACCCGCACGGGTACACATCTCCGCGGTGAGAGAGAAAACACACCGCGCTGCCGGCCAGGCAGCCGCGCGTCATGGCGTTCATCCCGGAGCCGTCGCCGGGGCGCCCCGCAGCATGTCCCTGCGGCCCGGGCAGCTCGGGGACCGGCAGCCCGGCCCGCCGCATCTCCGCCCGCCGCTGGCGCACGATGCGGAAGTAGTGCGGCGCGCAAGTCGCCTTCATCTCGAGGCGGCCTTCGAGCGATCTGTCGTAGAACCAGTTCAGTATGTCTTCATAGTGCGCAGCGCTGACCATCTGCTCGTCCTGGATGGTCAGCCCGCAGCCCACCGGCACCAGCAGAAAAATATGGAACGCATCGGCCCCGAGCGATAAAGCGAGATCGAGAATTTGCGGCAGTTGCCGCTCGTTGTGGCGGGAAACGGTGGTGTTGACCTGCATCGACATGCCGCGGGCGCGCAGGCGGCGAAAGCCGTCGAGCGCCGCCTGGAACGCGCCCGCCTGGCCGCGAAAACTGTCGTGGGTGGCGGCGTCGGCGCCGTCCAGGCTGATCGCCACGCGGCGAATGCCGGCCGCCACGATGCGGTCCGCCATAGCGTCGTCGACCAGGGTGCCGTTCGTCGCCAGGGCCACCCGGATGTTCCGGGCCCGCGCCCGCTCGGCCAGGTCGAAGACGTCCGGCCGCCATAGTGGTTCGCCGCCGCTCAGCACCAGGATGAACGGCGCGTACGCGGCGATCTGGTCGATCACGCCGCAGGCTTCCTGGTAACTCAGGTCCTCGGGCGACATCAACTCGGTGGCGCTGGCGCGGCAATGGATGCAGCGCAGGTTGCAGCCGGTAGTCAGCTCCCAGAAGATCAGCCGTGGCCGATAGGTGTCCGGCGTGGTCATGCCGGTTGGCTCGCATTTGCTGTGCCACGGCAAGGCTTTGAAAACAGGATGCCGCTGAAGCGCGGTTGGGCGATTTCACCCATTGCGGGCCTACTCACTCCGCGATATCCCCCATGTTCGGGGCGAGCGGACCGCGCTTACAAGCAGTTAGCGATGGCAAGGGAAATGCCCTACAACCTGAGCGAGCCGGCGGTGCGCTACGCGCCGGCCAAGCAGATCAGGAGATCCGTTTGACGGCGGCGCTTGAAATGCCGGGATTGGCGGGCTCTCGAACCACAGCGCTACTGCTGCCGCGCGAGCACGGCGCGTGGGCCATGCTGTTGCTGCCGTTTTTCTCGGCGCTCATCCTGGCGAGGCAGCTCCGCTGGGAAGCGGCGCCAGCGTTCGTGATGGCGGCCGGCGCTTTCGCTGTGCGGGAGCCGCTGGTGGCGCTGGGGAGGCAGAAGTGGGTGTGGAGGGAGCGGCGGCCGGAAAGCGAGCAGGCGCTGCGGTCGCTCGGGTGGTACGGGGCGGCCATCGCGGTGAGCGGCGCGGCGCTGCTGTGGCGGCTGCCGTTCGTCCCGCTGGCGGCCCTGGGCGCAGCGGCCGCGCTGCTGACGGCGCTGGCGGTGCATCAGAGTGTGCGCAACCGCCAGCGGTCGGTGCTGCTGCAACTGGCGAGCGCGGCGGGATTGACGGCGTCGTGCTTGCTGGCCTGGCTGGCAGCGCAGGCGAGGTGGGACGCGCGGATCTGGCTTCTGTGGGGGCTGCAAATGGCGCACAGCGCGGCGGCGCTGGTGGCCGTGCACGCCCGCCTCGAGGCGCGCATCGCCCGCCGCCGCGGCGCTGTCGCGCCTTCTATCGCCAGGCCGGCTGCCGCGGCTGTGTTTCTTCTCGCGGCGCTGGCGGCCGTGTTGGCTTGGGGAGGCCGGCCGGGCCTGGCCCTGGCTGCCGCTTTCTCTGCCGCGGTGCGGGCGGCGGACCTGGCGCGGCTTCGTTTTTCACTTGAGACGCCACTGCGCCGCGTGGGTCAGAGAGAGCTGGCGCTCTCCTGTGTTTTCTCGGTGCTGGCGCTGGCCGGCCTGTGGTGATGCACAGCGCCGGTCTTGGTTGAAGCGGCAAAGCCGCAAGGAGGTGAGTGATGCAATTCACACGCGCTTCGGATTACGCCGTCCGCGTGCTGGCGTATCTGATGAACGCCAACGGCTCGGTTTCGCGCTCGCAAGGCATTGCGGCGGCCACCGGCATTCCGGAGAGTTTTCTGGCCAAGATCCTGGGCCAGCTCACTCGCGCCGGAATGGTGCGATCGCACCGCGGATCTCGCGGCGGCTTTTCACTGGCGGCGGACGCCCGCTCGCTGTCGCTGTTGGAGGTGGTAGAGGCCATGGAGGGCCCGCTTCGCGTGAACCTGTGCGCGACGCCGGAGGTCTGCTCGTACATCGAAAAATGCCCGATCCAGAAGGCCTGGGCTGATGCGGAGTCCAGCATCCGGGAATCGCTCCGTTCCTCGAAAATTGCCGACCTGGCGCGCCAGTGCAGCGACGTGCATGTCTTTCAGCCAGCGGCGGGTGAGTTGGAAGCGCACGCCGCTTTCAAGGATTGAAGAGCCGGCCGGAGCGCGCCCGGCATCCTCTACTTTTGCGCCGGAGCCGGGCGCGCCAGCAGCGCCGTGATCTGTTGCGAGACTTCGGCCTCGCTCCTGGTTCCGTCCACGTGGAACAGCCGCGCGTTGCCGGCAGACTGGCCCGGGCCGTAATAGCCGACAATGAACTGTTCCTCGCGGCGGTAGTCGGCCAGCCGCCGTTCGATAATCGCCGGCCGATCGTCGACCCTGCGGCGCCGCTCCATGCGCTGTTTCACCACCGCATCGGGGGCATCGAGAACAATCACCGTGGGCTGGGGCAGTTGCCGCTCTGAGAGCAGGGCGGCGAGGTACGCAGCTTGCTTTTCCGAGGCGGGATACCCGTCCAGGATAAAGCCGTGCAGCGCGTCGGGCTTCTCGACGCGAGAGCGGAACAGCTCGTTGAGGGCGTCGTCGTTCACCAGGTCGCCGCTGGCGGTGCCGATCTCGAGCGGCTTGCTCAGCTTCGACTTTCGCCCGTGGCTCTTCTTGAGCAGGTCAGAGGCGGAAATGGCCGGAATGTGGTACTTCCGGCCGAGGAAAGCGGATTGCGTCGTCTTGCCGCTGCCGGGCGGCCCGAGCAGGATGATGACACGGCTCTCGGCGGCCGGCGAACCGGCCAGCGCCGGCAGCGAAGCCAGGAGCCAGGTGAGGCATGCCAGAGGGCGTCGCAAGTTCATCTTCCCACTTTAACAGGCCTCTTCGCGCGGCTGCTGCGTGGTACGCGCGGGCCACCTTGCAGTGCGGCTCTATCAGGGTTCGATCTTCTTGCCGATTTATTTCTCAGGGGGCGGGCCGTGGCGCGGAGCACGGGACCGGCGCGGTTGGGAGTATCGCCAAGACAGGCCCGCCGGCAGTCGCGGCGCCGGGATGGCGGCGGGGTGATGGAGGTTATGGGAAATCGGACTTGCCGTCGAAACTGGGCGGAAATCGTCCCGCGCTTGCTCGCGGACCTCGCCGTGGTGCATGCGGCGTTTCTGTTTTCCGCGC
>DASQHK010000589.1:0-9598 GCA_035632135.1 Bryobacterales bacterium | reverse complement strand
GCCGACCCGATCGTCCAGGGCCTGACCCCCGACGCCATCACCGTCACGCCGGAGCGGCTCGATGCGGACACCGGCTCTATTGGAGCCTGCGATTGCAGCGGCGCGAGCGGTTGCCTGGCGAGCGACGGCGGGCGCGCCCCGGACTACGTTCTGCTGAGCATCGACGGCGGCTATCCGTTCCGCGTCCAGATCCCGTTCCAGACGCAGCAGACCATTCAGCTTCTTCCGCACGTTCGCGTGCCGTTTGGAGGCCAATAGCGCGGTGAGGCCCTCGATTCCATCGACGCTGACGCGCGCATGCGGCCCTCGCGGGCAGACTATCGTCGAGTTCGCTCTGGTCTTCAGCCTGATTCTGCTGCCGCTGACCTTCATGATCGTTTTCGCTTCGCAGATGCTCTGGGTCTGGCACAGCGTGGCCGAGTGGACGCGCGCCGGCGCCAAGTACGCCGCTACGCACTGCTTCCAGAGCGACGGGGAAAACGTGAAGCAGTGGATGCGCAACAACGTGCCGCCCATGGTGGACATCAACAAGTTCCGCGATGGCGAGGTCGACATCAACGTGGATTACTTCAGTCAGGACCCGGCTACCGGTGACCTGACCGCGTTCACCTGCTCCGGCACGGAGTGCTCGCCCGAGTGCGTGCCCGACGCCGTCCACGTCTCGGTGTCGAATTACGAGTTCACCCGCTTCTTCAACGTGCTGGGCCTGCCGCCGGTGCCGATTCCCGATTTCAGCACGGCGGTCAGCATGGAAGGCGCCGGCTGCAATCCCGAGCAGCAAACTTGTTTGCCGTGAATCTTGAGCCATGCCGATTTCACTGATTGTCGCCAGCGCCGATGCGCACTTCCGTGAAACCGTCCGGGAGAGCCTGCTGAACGTTGCCAACGCCACGCTCCTGGCCGAGTTCCCCGAGATTGCGCTCAATCTTTACATCCGCGTGCTGCACGAGATGGAGCGCCATCCCCACGCCGCGCTGCTGCTCGATCTTTCGGGCGACACCGAGCTGGCCATCAAGGCCATGGACAAAGTGCGGCAGGCCGCACCCGATCTTTACATCCTCGCTTCCCACCACCAGGCCGACCCGGAGACCACCGTCGCCTGCATGCGGGCCGGCGCGCAGGATTTTCTGCTGCAGCCGGTGAAGCGCACCGAGTTTCGCGACGCCATGACGCGCCTGGAGCAGGCCGCGCACCGTTCGTCGATTCCCGGCGCCAAGCTAGGTCGTATCTATACTTTCTTGGGGGCCAAAGGCGGGGTCGGCACCACCACACTGGCCGTCAACTTCGCCGCCATCGCCGCTCAGAACAGGCGCAACACCGTGCTGCTCGATCTCGACATGCGGGCCAACGACGCAGCGCTGCAGCTCGGCGCGCACCCCCAGTACACGCTCCTCGAGGTGGCCGAGAACCTGAGCCGCCTCGACCAGTCCTTGTTCGAGGGCTTCGTCACCCGCGATCCGCTCGGCTTTTACCTGGTGGGCCCGCCGGAGAATCTCGAGCAGCGCGGCTTCTTCAGCGACTACCAGTTTAAGGAATTCGCCACGTTCCTGGTGGACAAGTACGACTGCATCGTGGCCGACGCCGGCGTAGAGATCAATGAGGACGTGGTGATCGCCGCCATGCAGATCTCGGGCTCCATTTTCCTGGTGCTCACGCAGGAGCTGGCCTCCATCCGCAACGCCCAGCGCTACATTTCCTTTCTCATGCGCATCGGCATCACCCAGGACCAGATCAAGCTGGTGGTCAACCGCTACAACAAGCGCGTGAACTCGAACCTGGCCTCGCGCGAGCAGATCGAGAACACGCTGAACCAGCCCATCTATTTCGGAATTCCGGAGGCTTACACAACAGTGCTGAGCGCCATCAACAAGGGCCGGCCGGTAGCCGCCGACTTAGCGGCCAAAGCGAGTGAGTTGGACAGCGCTTTGCGCGCTTTCGTCAAGAAGGCGATCGCCGCCGGCGCCTCGGAGCCGATGCGGGTTGCGATAGAGTAGAGATTCATGAGCACTTCCAGGGTCCTGACCCGTCCGCGGTCGGCGGCGGAGCGATGGTTCGAGATCAAGAACCTCGTTCACCAGAAGCTGCTGAACTCGATGGACACCGACACGCTCAAGTCGATCAACAAAGAGCGCGTCCGCGGCGAGATCGGGCTGACCGTCGAAAAGCTTCTGCTCGACGAGAACATCCCCATGACGCTCGCCGAGCGCGAGCGGATCGTCGAGGAGATCCTCGACGAGGTGTTCGGCCTGGGGCCGCTCGAGCCCTTGCTGAAAGACCCTTCCCTCAGCGACATCCTGGTCAACGGTTACGATAACGTTTACGTGGAGCGTGACGGACGCCTGGTTGAAACCAACGTGCGCTTCCGCAACCAGCAGCATGTGCGGCAGATCATCGAGAAGATCGTTTCCGCCGTAGGGCGGCGCATCGACGACTCTTCCCCCATCGTCGACGCCCGTCTCAAGGACGGCTCCCGCATGTGCGCGGTGATTCCGCCGCTCTCCCTGATCGGGCCGGTCCTGTCGGTCCGCCGCTTCGGCAAGAAGCTGCTGTCAACCGAAGATTTGCTGAAGCGAGAAACGCTGACCACCGGCATGCTCGACCTGCTGAGCGCCTGCGTGGAGGCCCGGTTGAACATCGTGATTTCCGGCGGCTCCGGCTCGGGCAAGACCACGCTGCTCAACACGCTTTCCCGCTTCATTCCCGAGGAAGAGCGCATCATCACCATCGAGGATGTCGCGGAGTTGCAGTTGCAGCAGTGGCACGTGGTGCGCCTGGAGACCCGCCCGCCCAACATCGAAGGCGCCGGCGCCATCACCCAGCGCGACCTGGTCATCAACTCGCTGCGCATGCGGCCCGACCGCATCATCGTCGGCGAGTCGCGCGGCCCCGAGGCGCTCGACATGCTCCAGGCCATGAACACCGGCCACGACGGCTCCATGACCACCGTGCACGCCAACTCCCCGCGCGACTCCTTTTCGCGCCTGGAGACCATGGTCATGATGGCCAGCCAGCACGTGCCCGACCGCGTGGTGCGCCAGCAACTGGCTTCGGCTATCAACCTGGTTGTGCACACCGCGCGCCTGCTCGACGGCACGCGCAAAGTCACCTCCATCTCCGAAGTGGTCGGCGTCAAGGAGGATCGCGTCGAACTGCAGGACCTGTTCCTGTTCGAGCGCAGCGGCGTGACCCCCAGCGGCCATGTGGTCGGAAGCTTTCGCTCCACCGGCACTCACCCGGTGGCCATGGAGCGTTTGAAGGCCTGCGGCATTCATTTGTCGGAATCCATTTTCGGCGAGGTGCACGAGGTCAAGTGACGCTGTTCTTCCTCATCGGCGTTCTGTTCTCCGCCGCTCTCTACGGCGCCGGATATTACGTCTGGGCCGTGCCTGAACGGCAGCGCGCCGAGTCCCTGGCTCACCGCATGGGCGAGTTGCGGCTGCAAACCCACCGCGCCGCCGGCCCGGACCTGGTGCGGCGCCAGCAGCGCGGCACCTTTGCCTTCCTCGAAGATTTCGTTCGATGGCTGGGGCTTTTCCGCCGCCTGCAGGAGATCATCGTCCAGGCGAACCTCAAATATCGCGCCGGCAACACCGCCGCCCTGGTGGTCCTGCTCGCCGCAGCCACCTATGTGGTGTGCCGCTTCTTCCGCGTCCCACTCATTCTGCTTCAGGCGCTCATCGCCGTGTTCGTGGGGTCTCTGCCGGTCCTTTATATCCTGTTCCGGCGCCGCCGCCGCCTGCGGCAATTCGAAGCGGCGCTGCCCGACGCCATCGACCTGTTCGCCCGCGCGATGCGCGCCGGCCACAACATCCACAGCGGCCTCGAAGTCATCGCCAACGAGACTTACGATCCGGTCCGCATGGAGTTTCGCAAGCTAATGGAGGAACTGGCCCTGGGCGCCCAGGTGGATGACGCGCTGCGCGCTCTGGCCAAGCGTGTGCCGCTGGTCGATCTGCACTTCTTTGTCACCGGCGTCGTGCTGCAGCGCCAGACCGGCGCCAACATCGTCGGCGTGCTGGAAAGCTTGTCGCTGGTGATCCGCGAGCGCCTGAACATGGCCGCCAAGCTTAAGGCCCACACCGCCCAGCAGCGCCTTTCCGCGGTGGTCATGATTCTCGCGCCCATCGTCACCGGGATCATGTTTTATTTCCTGAAGCCGGAGTACTTGCAGATTCTGTTCACCGATCCGATCGGAAACATCTTCTTCCTGTACGCGATCTGCTCGGAGATCTTGGGTGCTTTCATCCTGTGGCGGATCGCCAGCGTGAAATTCTGATGCTCATTGCGATCCTGTTCGGCATCTTCGCTTTCGCCACCGTCGCTGCACTGATCGGCGCCGGGCTTTACCTGTTTGAAACACAGGAAAGTCCGCTCACCGAGCGGCTCGAAGAGCTGCGCCTGCACGCGATGGCCGGAGGCGCCCGCATCGAGCGGCGCCGCTCAAACGGCGGCCTGTGGAGCCGCCTGACGTACGTCATCGGCCATCTCCCCGGCGGCGAAGACTGGCTGAGCGGCGCGGAGCGTGATCTGGCCGCCGCCGGCATCCGCCGCAAGAACGCTTCGACGACCTACGTGCTGTTTTCGATCGCCAGCATTGTCGGCTGCGTCGGCGCCGTGCTCTACGTTTTCCGCAACCTCGATGGCCCCTCGATTTTCTCCTTCTCCATCGGCGGCTTCATGCTGGGCTACTATCTGCCCAAGCGCATCCTGTCGGGTCTGGTCAGGCGCTACCGCCGCAAGCTCACCGAGGCGCTTCCCGACATGGTCGATCTGCTGGGCATCGTGCTGGGGACCGGCCTCTCGCTCGACCAGTCCTTCCAGCGCGTCAGCCAGGAGCTGCAGCACATTTACCCGCAACTGGCCGAAGAGCTTTACCTGCTGACCGCGCAGATGCAAGCCGGCCAGGAGCGCTCCGTCGCCTTCCGCAACCTGGTGAAGCGAACCGGGGTCGATGACATCAAGTCTCTGGCCGGTATGATCGTGCAGAGCGAGCGTTTCGGCACCAGCCTGTCGCAAGCTCTGCAGGTCTATTCCGAGTCTCTGCGCACGCGCCGGCGCCTCCGCGCCGAGGCCAGCATCGGCAGAGCCGGCATCAAGATGCTATTCGCCACTGTCCTGCTGATCTTCCCCGTCTTTTTCGTGATAACCTTGGTTCCTTCGATCCTGACTCTCTTCCGCACTTTTACGAATTTGCGGAGGTAGCGTATGCTCTCAAAGCTGATCCTGGCCACCGCCATAGCTTCCGCTCTGGCGGCGAGCGTTCATCTGCCCGTGGAAGGCAACCCAGCCAGCCACGTCAAGGTCGTGATCTATGAAGACCTCCAGTGCCCCGACTGCGCGAACTTCCAGCGCATGATGGACGAGAAGATTCTGCCTCGCTACGCCTCCCGCGTGGCCTTTATCCACAAAGACTTCCCGCTGGCCAAGCACGCCTGGGCGCGACCGGCCGCCATCGCCGGCCGCTGGTTCGCCGCGCAGGACCCCGCCCTCGGCCTCCGTTATCGCCAGCACATCATGTCCCACCAGCGCGAGATTACCGCCGCCAACTTCCGCGACAAGCTCGCTGCCTTCGCCCGCGAACACCGCGTGAACGCCGAAGACGCCGTGCGCTCGCTCGATGATCCGGCGCTCGCCGCCGACGTCCAGGGCGACGTAGACGAGGGAGTCGCCCGCGGCATCAATCACACGCCGACCGTGCTGGTCAACGGCCAGCCTTTCGTCGAGCGCTTCCCTTACGAAGAGCTGGCCGCCGCCATCGACCACGCCTTGCAATAGCTCATGGCCGCCCGCCCGCTTGCAATCGTCACCGGCGGAAGCCGCGGCATCGGCCGCGCCATTGCGATCGAACTGGCCCGCACCCACCAGGTCGTAGCCACCTACCGCGAGCGCGAGGATGCCGCCCTCGCCCTGCGCGAAGAGTGCGGCGCCGAGATCTTCCGTCTCGACGTGGCTTCGCGCAGCGATCGTGAAGCTCTCCTTACTTTCTGCCACGAACGCTGGGGCCGGCTCGACCTGCTTGTCAACAACGCCGGCATGGCCCCGCGCCGGCGCGTCGATCTGCTCGAAGCGAGCGAGGAAAGCTTCGACGAAGTCCTCGCGGCAAACCTAAAAGGACCCTACTTCCTAACGCAGTCCGCCGCTCGCTGGATGCGCGAGCAACCGGGCGGGCGCATTGTGTTTATCACTTCCATTTCCGCCTACACGGCGTCGGTCAGCCGGGGGGAGTACTGCGTCTCAAAGGCCGGGCTGAGCATGGCGGTGCAGTTGTTTGCCGACCGGCTGGCCGATTCGGGCGTGCTGGTGTTTGAAATCCGGCCGGGCATCATTCGCACCGATATGATCGAGCCGGTCCAGGCCAAGTATGAGGAGAGGATCGCCCAGGGTCTTTTCCCCCAGCGCCGCATGGGCGAACCGCGCGACGTGGCGCTGGCTGTGCGGGCCATCGCCGACGGGCTGCTGGATTACTCGACCGGACAGGTTGTCAACGTGGATGGAGGCTTCCACCTGCGGAGGCTGTGAATCTCCCTCACCGCTCGGCGGAGACCTTCTTCGGAAGCAGCGCATCGAGAAAGGAAAGTGCTGTCTTAGGCTCCGGCTCCGGAGCTTTTCTTCCTGCCAACTGATAGGCAAAGGCAGTAAACGACTGGCCCAGCTCCGATTTTTTCCCGACCACCCGCGCCTGCTGCACGGCCCGCCGCACGCTCTGGTAGTCGTTCGGAAAGGAGGCCGCAATCGGCAGGCCCAGCATCTTTTCCACCGCCTCGGCTTGCAGCTCGTCCTGCACCCACCGGTTCATAATGACGCTGATCCGTTCTTTCGGCACGCCCCCGCTTTCCAGTTCCCGGCGCCGCTGCCGGGCGAGCGCCAGCGCGGGAAGTTCCGCCGTGGTGACTACAAAGACCTTTCGGGCCCGGCGCACGATTTCGAGAGTCGCATCATTGATTACTTCGGGCAGGTCCACCACCACCGTGTCATACCGCTTTTTTACGAACTCCAGAAGATGATGATAGCCGGTCCACGAGATGGTCGTGCCTTCGGTCGGCCGCGAGGTCGCCAGCAGGTCGAGCCCCTGCGCCTTTACCACCATGCCGCTCCACAGCGCGGCGTCCAGCACCGGAGCGCTCTTGAGCGCGTCGAGAATGGAATTTGCTGGCGCCAGCTTGAGCAGCACCGACAGTGTGCCTGAGCGCAGGTCCGCCTCTATCACCAGCACCTTCTGCTCCAGATCCCGGGCCAGGCATCCCGCCAGGTTGATCGCTACGGTTGTAGCGCCGCCGCCCGCCTTGGCCGGCAGAAACGCCAGCAGGTTTCTCTGCATGGGCGGCCGGGTCTTGCGCGCGGCCCGCTCCACCGCCAGCCGCAGCCGTTCCTGGTCCACGGGCACCGTGACGATTTCCCGTATCCCGGCCTCTCGCGCCTGCTGCTCGCACTCTTTGTCCGTGCCCTGCGCCACGCCCACGACGCCCGCGTCGCGGTAGACCACTCGAATCTTCCGAGCCAGCCGCACGGCCTCGTCGAACGGGCCCAGATCCACAAACACCACGTCGGGCCGGAAGGAGTTGAGCACGCGGGTCATCTCGTAGGGCGCGGGAAACGCCTCGATGGTCTTATAAATACATACATCGGCCGATTCCCGGGCGGCCTGCTCCATCGCCTCGGCTGCCTTGGGATCCGGCGCAAACAGCACGGCGCTGAACATGTCACCCTCCCGGCAACCCATCCCAGCGCTGCACACCGGCCGCATCCCGCTGGGAGGCTACATGAATCGCCACATCCTATTAGGTACAGATTTTGGGCTGCCAAGTCCATAGAGCCGGGGTAACTCGGTTAGTACCTTGGTACTACCACCCCGTCCGCGAACTGCTCCGGTACGCAGGGCTTGCCGTACCACTCTGAAATGTGGCCTGGATGCTATTCCGCCTCCGGCCGGCCACAGGCACAATCGCTTTGGACAATGAAACTACTCAAGTTGCTCGTAACGGTCGCTATCTTATTGCCGGTTTTTGCAACCAGACAGGCGCTGGCTGAAAGCCCTGGTGGAGCCTACTACAGCCCTGTCGCAAGCCCCGTGTCGCCAGCCCAGGCCGAAGCACGCTCCGGACGCGCCAGGTGGAAGAAGCGTTGGATTGCTACCTGGCTGGCCATTGCGGCCTTGAACACACTCGACATCCAGTCTTCGCGCGGGCACGGCGAGGCCAACCCTCTGCTGCGCGACCCGAGTGGACGTTTCTCGGCCGGCAAGGCCATGCTGCTTAAATCAGCCATCGGGGGAGGCCTGTTTGCCACCGAGTGGTGGATCGCGCGCCGGAACCCTCGCCAGGATTATTACAAGCCGTTTACCGTGCTCAACACCGCCGCCGCCGGAGGACTGGTGGGTGTCGTCGTTCACAACTATTCTCTGCCCCCCACCAGAGCCGCGAGCCCGGCCCTGACTGCGCAGCCCTAATCGCGGCGAGCCGGCTCTTCAAAACGCCGGCCACGCCCGGATTTCGCGGTCTTCGAGCACCGCGCGAGGATTCCAAACAAACAGCAGCTCGGCGAGTTCGGGTGAAAGCTCGCTGGCGACGAGCCGGTAAGCCTCCCGCAAGAGTGGCGGGCGCCGGATGGGATCGTGAGCGTCCGACGCTACGAAATGCGCCACACGCCGGCGCAGCAACTCCGCCGCAGCCGTCTGCACGCGCCGCCCCCGCCGGCCGGTGAGCGAACCGGCGGTCAACTGCGCCAGACACCCCCGCTGCACCCATGCGGCGAGCCTTTCGGGATGGCGCTGCAGGTGCGCGTTGCGCTCCGGATGAGCCACTACGGGCGTCAGCCCGCGGTCGAGCATCCGCGCCAGCACGCCTTCCACATTGGCCGGCATGCCGGCCGGCATCAGTTCCAGCAGCAAGTAACGGCTGCCGTTCAGGGTGTGGCTGCGGTGGTTCTCCCCGTTCCCGAAAGCCTTTGGGAGCGTCTCCAGGCTCACCTCCAACTCGCAGCCGGTGAACAACCGGAGGGGAGGCGAAACCCGCTGCTGCAAACGCTCGCAGCGCTCCCGCGCTTTCTGCGGGTCAAAGGCGAACCGGTGGTTGGCGTGCGGCGTGGCGATTACAGCCACGGTCCCGGCGGCTTGCGCCAGCGCGCACATGTGCGACGACGCCTCAAGTGTCGGCGGCCCGTCATCGAGGCCGTGCAGCAGGTGGCAGTGAATATCAATCAGGCCGGGCGCGAGATCGAGCGGCATCGGGAGCAACTGTCACAAAATTTATCGTCGGGTCTTGCCGGAAACGTTATTGTCAAAGCCGTCAATGCCCCCCTAAAGATCCCACCTCGCCTCGACGATTCACCTCGTGTCTATGCACAACTCCGTTTCCCCGCCCGGCGGGGGAATCTCCCGGCTCGCCGCATGCCCGCGGCCCGCGGTTACGCTTGCCGTGCTTTGGCTGGCGGTGTTCTGGCTGGTGGCGCTGTCGCTCGAGAGCCCGCGCCCGGCGCCGGCCGCAGAGCGTTCCGTCTCGCCGGAGCGCGAGGAAGGCTTCGCCCCCAATGGCGCTTATCGGCTGGGGCCCGGGGATGTGATCGACATCACGGTTTTCGAGGTCGAGGAGCTGAGCCGGCC
>DASQHK010000588.1:0-2104 GCA_035632135.1 Bryobacterales bacterium | reverse complement strand
AACCAGCAGCGCCAGGTCGTCTTCCTCTGTCTTGCGAATACCCGCATGTGTGGCGGCGAAGCGGTACCCTAGCGGCAGCGTCACTTTTCCTCTCCCAAGATTTCTCCCGAGCGCGGCTGGCGGCCGTTGATGAATTCGCGCGCCGTCTGCCGCTTTTTGCCCTCCGGCTGCAACTCGACGATCTCGACCCAGCCTTCGCCGCAGGCGGCCAGCAGCGCGCCGCCGCGCACGTCGAGCGTCCCGGGCCGCGCCGGATCTCCCACCGCCGCCCGCGCGCGGCGCAGGTGCAGCAACTGGCCGCGGAAGCTGGTGTAGGCCCCCGGCCACGGCTCAAAGCCGCGCACGCGGTTCGCAATCTCGCGGGCGCTTCGCGTCCAGTCGATGCGGCCATCCTCTTTCTTCAGCAGCGGCGCGTAACTCGCCTCCGCCGCGTTTTGCTTCTGCGGCTTGATGGCCCCGCGCTCCAGCCCTTGCAGCGTCTCGATCAGCAGCTCCGCGCCGCCCGCGGCGAGCCGCGCGGCCAGCTCCGGCGCGATCTCCTCCGGCCCGATGGCAAACCGCCGCTGCAGTAGGGTATCACCAGTATCCAGGCCCGCCTCGATGCGCATAGTGGTCACGCCGGTCACGGTCTCCCCGTTGGCGATGGCCCACTGGATGGGTGCCGCGCCGCGGTATTTCGGCAGCAGCGAGGCGTGGACGTTAATAGTACCTAGTGGCGGCAGCTCGAACACCGCCCGCGGGATGATCTGCCCGTAGCCCACCACCACGATCACCTCCGGCGCGAGCCGACGCACCGTCTCCACCGCCTCCGGGTCCTTGATCTTCGCCGGCTGGAATACCGGCAGGCCGCGCTCGAGCGCCAGCCGCTTCACCGGCGAGGCCGCCGGCTGCTGTCCCCGCCCCGCCGGCCGGTCCGGCTGCGTAAAGACTCCAGCCACTTCGATGCCCGCGTCGAGCATCGCCTGGAGCGCCGGCATCGCAAACTCGGGAGTGCCCATGAACAATGCCCGCACGCGCTACGCCCACTCGCCCTGCTTGATCAGCTTCCGCACCTTGCGCTTGATCAGGTCTCGCTTCAGCGCGCTGATGTGCGCAATGTAGAGCCGTCCGTTGAGGTGGTCGGTCTCGTGCAGGAACGCGCGCGCCAGCAGCTCCTCGCCCGCCATCTCGAACGTCTTGCCCTTCACGTCCTGCGCGCGCACGGTCACGCGGTTGGGCCGCCGCACGTCCTCGCGAAACCCCGGCAGGCTCAGGCAGCCCTCCTCGCTGGTCTGCCGGCCTTCGGTGTGGATGATCTCGGGATTGATGAGGACGAGCTTCTCCTTCTCGTTTTCGCCGAGCGAGCAGTCGATCACCGCGACGCGCTTGGAGATCCCGATTTGCGGCGCCGCCAGTCCCACGCCCTTGGCGGTGTACATCGACTCGAACATGTCGGCGATCAGCTTGTCGAGCTCGGCCGTGCCAAACTCGGTGATCGGCTCCGCGCGCCGCTCGAGCACCGGGTCGCCGTACTTGACGATCTTGTAGACCATGGAAAATACCGCTTGCTAACGCGCGCAGCTCGGAATCGGCAGTTTACAGGGCCGCGACCGTGAGGGAGCGGCGTCTTTAAGCTCTTGTGCGGCACAGCGCACTAGAAATCTCTCACCTGCTGCAAGTAGCCCTCGAAGTTCCGTTTCATCTCGGCCAGCGAATCGCCGCCAAATTTTTCGATGGCCGCCGCCGCGAGCGTCAGCGCCGCCATCGCCTCGCCGATCACCGCCGCCGCCGGCAGCACGCACACGTCGGAGCGCTCGTAAGCGGCCAGCGACGTTTCCCGCGTGCGCAGATTGACCGACGCGAGCGGCTTGCGCAGCGTCGAGATCGGCTTCAGATACCCGCGCACCACCACGTCCTCGCCGTTGGTCGTGCCGCCTTCGAGGCCGCCGGCGCGGTTCGAAGGCCGCGTGAACCGGCGCTGCTCGCGGTCGTAGCCGATGGGGTCCTGCACCTTCGAGCCGGGCGAAACGGCGGCCTCCATGCCCCGCCCGATCTCCACCGCCTTCACCGCCTGCATCGACATGATCGCCTGCGCGAGCTTGCCGTCGAGGCGCGCGTCCCAGGT
>DASQHK010000587.1:0-2072 GCA_035632135.1 Bryobacterales bacterium | reverse complement strand
CGCCGACCACAACGCCTATCACCTCGGCCAACTGGTTCTGATTCGCCGGCTGCTGGGAGCGTGGAAGGATTGAATCGCAGGCGGGGCCTATAGAATCTCCCGCGGATACTTGTGGGCCGCCGCGAGCGCTTCGGCCCAGCGTACGCCGCACGTCCGGCCGCGATAGCTCGCCAGCGCCTCTTTGGTCTGCTGCGCCATCCCGAGACCCGGCCCGGTAAGGCTCGTTGCGCACCAGCGCCATCAGTCTCCCCAGCCAGTCGATCGCCCTCTCCCACTCCTCGCTGACATCGACGAACGTGTCCGGCTCGAAGCCAATGGTGTGATTTGGCCCGTTATCGTAGTAATACAATCGCTGCGGCGGCCGCAGCCCGCGCCTGTCGAGCACCGGCCCGGCGTGTTGGAGCGCCGTCTCGCTCAACTGCGCGGCGGTCGCGTGATCGTCGTGGTGGTCCCGCGGCCACAGCAGGAACGCGATCTCCGGCTGCGCCTCCGCCACCACCTCCGCCACTGCTTTCTTCGTTTCCAGGTTTACGTCGAACTGCGACGAGCGGAAGTTGAGGAACCGCATCTCCGCCCCGTGCTCCTTCGCCAGCGCCGCGCTTCCATCGACAAGCTCCTTCTGCCGGTTCCCAATGGGCGCCCAGTTGCTGTAATCGCCGATCATCGCCAGGATGATGACGCGATAGTGCTTGCGCACCGCGCTGAGCAGGATCCCAGGGATCCCGAAAACGCAGTCGTCGTAATGCGCTCCCATGGCCAGCAGGGTCTTCGGCACGAAGGGCACACCTCCAGACGCGGTCCATCTTAGGCGGAGCGTGCGGGCAAGTCAACGGGAGCCTGCTCCCGGCTCTAGTGCGTCGCGGCGGGTTGTGAGTGCGCCTCAGCCGTTCCGGCGGCAGCCGCCGGTTTCGCCACCGCTTTCGCCTTCGCGGCCGCCGGCTGCGTCGCCGTGGCCATGGCGTTCTTCACCAGCGAGTGGGCCACGATGGCGAACACCAGGGCAAGCACCAGGCACACCAGCATTAAGAAAATGCCATCGATACCTTGAAGCTGCCCTGTGGCGATGATCCAAACAGCCCCCGCGAGCGACCCGGCAACCAGAAGTGTGCTGAACAGGAGCACCCCTAACCGTTCCAGCATGATCAGTTTCCTCCCCGATGTAACGGTCTTATATAAAGGGACGCTTCAACCGCAAGCGGGGTTTCAAGCCTCGTGACGCCGCGGCACTGCGGCTCTATCGCGCCGGCAGCGGCCGGACCGTCGGGCGCGGCGCCGACCACACTACCGCCTTGCCGTCCCTGTCGTAGAGCAGCAGCTCCGGGCTGCCGTCCGGCCGCAGGCGGAACACGCCCTTGACGACGCCGGCGTCATCCACCAGCCGGAACTCATGCGCCGCGCTGACCTGCGCCGGACGAATCTTCATCCCGTCCTGCGCGAGCGCCTGCCGCGCGCGCAGCAGCCGGTTCGACGCTGCTCCGCCTGCCAGGCCCGCCAGCATGGCAATCACGACCACCCAGGCATTGCGTTCTTGGCTCATCGGCACATCCCCCTCGACGAGAGAACGGGCAGGGGGCCGTTTCTTGCAAATTTTTTGGAGGGCCGGCCGGTGAGTCATAATACTAGATCATGCGCAGCTCGGAATTGATCGCCATGCTCACCGATTCGCGGCGGCGGACCCTCGACCTGGTCGCCGACCTCACCGATGAGCAGATGAAGGTCCCGCTGCTCGACATCATCAACCCGCTGATCTGGGAGATGGGCCACGTGGCGTGGTTCCAGGAAACGTGGGCGCTGCGGCGCTTGCGGGGGCGGGAATCCGTGCGGCCCGATGCCGACGCGCTGTGGGACTCGATGGCCATTGCGCACGACACGCGCTGGGAACTCCCGCTGCCGTCGCGCGCCGAGACGTTGCAGTACATGGAGGACGTGCTGGAGCGCGTGATCGGCGCCCTGCCGGCGGGGGAAGTGCCCGAGCCGGAGGCGTACTTTCACTGGCTGGTCGCGATGCACGAGGACATGCACGACGAGGCCTTCACCTACACCCGGCAGACGCTGGGCTACGCGGAGCCCAA
>DASQHK010000586.1:0-12015 GCA_035632135.1 Bryobacterales bacterium | reverse complement strand
CGATGCGTGATGTAGATGACCCCCATGCCGCGCTCGCTGAGCGCCCGGACGATGCGAAAGACCTCGGCGCTCTCGGCTTCGGAGAGCGAGGAGGTGGGCTCGTCGAAAATCAGCAGGCTCGAGGCGGCATGAATGGCGCGGCAGATTTCCACGAGCTGCTTCTGCGCGGGACTCAGCCGCTCGACCCGCCAGCCGGATTGCAACGGGAAGTGGTGCCCGGCGATGAGGGCGTCCGTTTCGCGCTCCATGCGCCGGCGATCGAGCAGGCCGCCCCGCAGCGGCTCGCGCCCGAGAAAGATGTTTTCAGCGACGGTGAGGTGCGGCGCCACCAGCGACTCCTGGTGGACCATGGCCACGCCGATGGCCGCCGCCTCGGCCGGCGCCCGCAGCCGCACCGGTTCCCCCTGCCAGCGAATCACGCCGCCGTCCGGTTGCAGCAGGCCGGCCGTGATTTTCATGAGCGTCGATTTGCCCGCCCCGTTTTCGCCCAGCAGCAGATGCACTTCGCCCCGCTCGACGGCGAGGCTGCCGTCCTCGAGCGCCGCCACCCCGCTGAAGGATTTTTGGATATGCTCGAGCTGGAGAAACGCTCTGGGCCCGGACATCGAATCGGCCGGCATCAGATGCTGTAGACGTAGGCTTCTTCAACGGCCCGGTGGCCTATGGGCTTGCCGACAAATCGGAACCCTTCCGCCGAAGGCGCTTCTGCGCGGGCGGTCGCTTTGGCAATCTCCGTGAGGCCACTGTGTGGGCTCTGCGCGGAGATGTCACTTAGCGTGAAGGCGACCGGAGGTTTCATTTTGGACATAACCGCCCCGATTCTCTCGTATGTTTTGAGATAACCAACCCGGTCAACGAGCGGCGTGGAGATGGCCAGCCGCCACTCATCCGTGTCGGGGAAATAGCACCAGAGCGCGGCGCGCGGCCTCAAGGCGGCTTTCTTGAGAGCGTCGATCAGCCTTCGACCATCGTCAATTTCCTGTCCTAAGAGCGTCCGCTGATACCCAGCCATTTTCAGTTTCCTCTCTTACCAATACTTCTTGATACACGTCAGGACGCCACTCTTCTTGTCGGCCACCGCGGCGTAGAACTCTTGTGCCAATGATGGAGCCGTGTCAATGGAATAGCGATATCCCTCGGACCATTCTGTAGTCAATCCCCATTTGGGGTGATTCTTCATTTCCGCTGCCAGTGGACCACCCACTTCATCCAGCAGGGCGCTCAGGCTATGCGTGTAGTAGCGCTGGCTCACAGCCTTAGGTTCCGGAGGAAAAGCATATCGCTTGGTTTTCTTCGCAAGGCAAGCCTTGATCCCGCACTCCACGGCGTATCCGCACAAGTAGTAAGCGCCTTGATAGTAACCGCCTTCCAGCAGCGCCTTTGCTTCTCGCAGCCGCACCAGGGCCAGTCTTCTGAATATGTCCCTGTCCATATGATGCCACGTTACCCGGCCCGGCCGACGGTGTAAGGGGCGTCCGGCATTACTACGACATGGGGCGGTGTTGCGCGGCCGGCGGCGCAGCGGGCGAGGGCTTCTTCGGCCGTGGCGGCTTTGGCGATGCCGGCGGCTTCGAGCGGCTGCGCGGGCACGTTCGGCGAGACCACGGTAAGCCGGCGCATTTTCTTCAGGTGGCTGGCCCAGGCCGTGGCCAGGCTCTTGTGGCGGCCCGTCCCGTCATACTCCGCCCCGAGACCCTCCGAAAACTCTCCGAGCAGGATTACCTCGCCGTCGGGCTTGACGAGCGGCGTGCGCAATCGCACCACCGAAGTGAGAGCGTTGACGCCCTGGTAGAGCGAGATGTCGCTGGGGTAGCCGCCGCAAGCGACCACAACGTCGGCGGGGCGCGAAACCGGCACGGTGGCGCGCTTCTCGGCTTCGGCGACGGCGGCGCGGTGGGCCTCCATCGGGTCGCCGGCAAAGGCGTCCACGATCTGCTTCTGGCGGTTGATGATGGTGTTGAGAAGGAAGGTGGGCGTGGGAACCAGCGGGCCGCAGGCGTCGAGTTCCACGCGGAACGGGTTATCGATCTCTCCCACGCGGCACGGCTCGCCGGGCAGTTGTTGCAGCGCGTGCAGGCCGAAGATGGTTTCGATGCCCGAGACGGCCGGGAAGTAGCCTTTGTAGCCGCCCGAGTAGCCGGCCACGTTGTGCGGCTTGATGAAGCCGGTGAGGATGCACAGGTCCGACTCGACCACGAGGCGGTTGATCCACACCGGAATGCCGCGCGGCGAGCGGCCGATGTCGGCCAGATGCTGCGGATCGCGGGCCTGGTGATTCAACACCGTGTAGCGGGGGAAGATTTCTGGACCGACGATCGTTTCCATCTCCGCCGGGGTCATAGTGCGATGCGAGCCGACGCCCACCAGAATGCGGATGCCGCTTTCGGCAACGCCGGCGGCGCGGAGTTCGGCGAGAACCGCGGGCAGCATCTGCTTCGACGGCGTAGGGCGCGAGATGTCGTCGATGACGATGGTGACGCGCCTGGCTCCGCGCGCCTGCTCGGCGAGGGGCCGCGCGGCGATCGGATGGCGCAAGCGCTCGGCGAGTAAAGCGGCGGCGTCCGGCGCGCCGGGGCCGTAATCGGGCTGCACCCATTCGATTTCCATTTCGGCGGGAAAGCTAACCTGGATGCCGGCGCGGCCGTACGGCAAAGTTCGAGTCATCGCTGCGGTCGTGGAGCGGATCATTTCGGCTATTGTAGCGCGGCGGCTGGGCGGCGCCCGGGCACCCTTCCGGCCGTGATCCGTCCGTAAGGAGCATCGCCAGCTACCGCTCCCTTTCGGTTGCGGCTCGGAACCGACCGATCGGAGCGGTGACCAAAGGGAGCGGTAGCGTCCTCCCGGTGCGAGCACGAATCTCGCTTGCTGCCGAATTCGCCGAACAACCACGGGAGGCGCCTGGGCTTACGGACGGATTACGGTTCCGGCCGCGCGGGCACGCCGCTCCGTGAAGCCAGGGGACGCGGCTCGCAGAATGGACGCTCAGTAACGATATGGCCGAACTGATTCCAACGACCGATGCGCCGCGGTTCCGCGCGGTCTTCTCGAACCGCTTCGATCGGCCCCATGCAGGCTCTGCGTAGCGGATAGCGAAAGCTACAGACCCACGCCGCAGGCTTCGCTCGTTTGGGGCAGGTCGAAAAGCACCGCGCCTTCGCCCTTCTTCTTCACTTCGTCGTCGAAGAACTTCACGATCTTGTCGCGGCGGGCGAGCAGGCCGTCGATCTCCATGCTCGTCAGGTAGCGGCCCATGTGTTCCTTCAGCGTGGGCTTGTCCAGCTCGCGCATCTTGGCCAGCAATCTGCGGTCGCACTGGACGAGGTTTTTGACGTTGCCGATGTTCTTCTGCGTGCGGAAGGCCCGCGTGAAGTCGATCATCCAGATGCGCCATTCCTTCGAGTTCAGGTCTGAGATCATCACATTGGTGAGGTTGTCGTCGGTGTTTTCGACCAACTGGTTGAAGACCCGGAGTGTGTACATCTGCTTGTTCCAAAAGTCCAGGTCGGGTGGGTCCATCTTCTTGTGGAGGCGGTCCAGCTCCATGATGGAGTTGTCGATCCACCAGGAAAACGAGCCGGACCGGCCGGCTTCCTTGCGGTCCACATAAGGCGGAACCATGTTGAGGCCAAGCAGCTTGGCCAGCTCGTAGCCGGCGACATTGAACTCCCACCAGTCCTTGAAATTGAGCTCGGTGCCGCGTGACGTGGTGAAAGAGTTCTTGCTCTCGTGGATGGTCTGAATGGCGGCGTCGTGCGTGAACTTGCCGTCCTTAGAGGTGAGAGTCGCCCTCTTGGGAAGGGTTACGCCTTTGGGGATGTTCTTGAGCGCGCCGACATCGGCCGTGCGCAGGAACTCTTCCATTTCCGCGCAGGTCAGATGCGGGGAACCGCTGGTGGCGGCGGGCGAATCGCCCTGCGCAGGCGCCATCCCCGGCCACAGCATCAGACTGCCCAGAAGACACAACGACAACCACAACGCCGATCGTGATTTCATGGTACTCACCCTCCTTCTTACTAAGTGCCCGGAATTGACTGAATGTTTCACTCTCCAGGCGATTCCGGCAAGCGGCTGGGCCGCGGCCACCGGGAGGGCTACTTGCGAACGCTCGCCAGGTCGTAGAGCACGGCGCCCTCGCCCTTCTTGGCGATCTCCCCGTCAAAGAATTTTACGATCTTGTCCCGCCGGGCGAGCAGCGCGTCGATCTCAGAGCCGGTGAGACACGAGCCGAGGTGTTCTTTCAGTTGCTCCTTGTCGAGCCCGCGCATCTT
Organism: Bryobacterales bacterium; assembly: GCA_035632135.1. GTDB lineage: Bacteria > Acidobacteriota > Terriglobia > Bryobacterales > JACQDG01 > DASQHK01. The sequence goes on along the minus strand of DASQHK010000586.1, from coordinate 7,747 downwards.
GGCCAGCAGGTTGCGGTCGCACTGCACGAGGTTCTTCACGTTCTCCAGGTTCTTGGAGGTGCGGAAGGCCCGCGTGTGGTCGATCATCCAGATGTTCCAGCTCTTATCGATGACCAGGTTGCCCAGGTTGCGGTCGGTGTTGTAAACCAACTGATCGAAGACCCGGACGACATACATCTGCTTGTTCCAGCTATCGAGGTTGGGCGGCTGAACGTTCTGCTTGACGCGGTCCAGCTCGTCGAATTGCTTGTTGTCCACCCACCAGGTGACGGCCGAAGACGTACCGCCCACTTTACGCTCGACCGACGGCGGCACCATGTCGAGGGCGAGCAGCTTGGCCAGCTCGTAGCCGGCGACGTTGTACTTGTAGGTGTCGCGGAAGTTCAGCTCGGTGCCGTGAGAGGTCTGGAACGATTGCTTGGAGATGTTCACGGTCTGGATGTGGGCGTCGTGCTGCATCTTGCCGTCGTCGAGCGTGGCGCGGCGGGAGTTGGTGACGCCCTGGGAGAGGTTGTGCTGGCTGACGATTTTGGCGTTGTGCAGGAACTCTTCTTTTTCGGCCAGGGTGAGGCTGGGAGTGGCCGAAGTCGCCGGGGGATCCTGCGGGCGGGCTGCCGGCAGGCTCGCCAGCGCGGCGAGCACCAAACCAAGAGACCAGCCCAGCCTCAAGACTGCGGTTTTGTTTCTCAGCCCTGCCCAAGCCATCTGAGATCCTCCAGTGTGCGGGAAGCAATGAAACACTTGTGACTCTTGAGTCCGGGATAAAGCTACCATCGCGCGCAGGCGGCGTCAAGAGGGCTTCGCTGCCAACGCCCGTCCCTCGCCTTTTGACTTTTCCTGTTTGACTTGCTTTCATAAACCTATCTGCGCCAGACCACTATGATCAAACCAGGGGCTTTGCTTTTGGCCGCCATCTGCCTGCCGGCGCTCGGCCGCGCCGAAGGGCTGCTACCGCCGCTCGATGCGGCCGCGAGCGAGCAGGCGCGGAAAATTCTGGCGGGCTTCAAAGCCAACCCGAAGGGCCCTTACTTCCAGATCCGATGGTTTTGCGGCGACGGCAGCGTGCTGCCGCCGGGACCGCCGCCGTGCGGCTCGCGAGGCGGCGGCAACGAGCATGCCGAGCTGAGCGCGGCGGCGCGAAAACTGGCGTCGTGGAACCTCGACGTTGACACCATCCTCACCGGCCTCAGCTTCGAGCAGTTTTTGGACGCCGCCCGCGGCCACCACCGGCTCAAAGAGCTGGTGCTCCATAAGTATCTGGTCGAGGTAGACGACGGGTGGATCTACCGCCGGGCGCAGTATTACCGCGGGGCCCGCCAGGTGGAGGACGAGGAAAAGATCGGCCGCCGGCTGCTGGCGCAATTGTTCTCCGACCCCGCCTGGGTGGGCCGCAACTACTTTCTGGCGAACCAGCTCGCCGGCGCGGTTCCCCACGGCGCCCGCAACAGCAGGGTGGACAAGATCCGCGCGCTGGCGAAATCCATCGCCGACCACGACCGCCGCTTCGAGCCGATCCGGGTGAAGATTCACAACGCGCCGGGTCCGGAGGATTTGCCGGCGGTTGAGAAGTTCATCGCCGAGCGAAACGCGGCCGGGGCGGTCCAGGCGCAGTTGGCGGAACTCGCGGGCCTGCTGAAGCAACAGCAGGAGAACCGCAGCCTGGCGGTGCAGTTGCCGGCGCTTCAAAAGAAGCTGGCGGGCTCGCCGCTTGCGCCGTCGCTCGACGCGCTGGCTGCGGCGCTCGGCGCCGGGAACACAGCGGAGATTTTCGCGAAAGGCGCGGCGGCGAGCCTCGAGATCCGCCGGCAGGTGACGGCGAGCGCCGATGGCCGCCGGAACCTCGAGCTGCTGGACCTCAACGCCCTGCTGTTGGAAGAGGGGTTCCGCGCCGGCGCGAGCCGCTCCGTCGCGAACCCGACGCGGCGCCAGTTGCTGGCCGGATTGCTCGACAATGCCCGCTACGCGGCCGGGGCGGGCCTGCTCTCGTTGCGGGAGCTGGACGCCGCGCGCGGCGAGATCAAAGCGCTCGAAAAATCGAACGAGACCGGCGCCGACGCCTACTACCAGTCTATACGGTACCTGGCGCGCAGCGCGGAGTGGTGCCGGGCGACGGCGGCGAAGGATTTCGGGCCGCTGGTCCGCCTTTACGAGCCCGTGGAGCCGCTGGCGGGCGGCCTGGTGGACCACTTGGTGCGTGGCTCGGCCGCGCTGCCGCTGGCCAGCCGCCTGGAGGCGCTGCTGAACGACGCCAACCGGGCCGTCGGCATCCGCCACTCCATTCTCGGCCAGGCTTCGAGCCGCGGCATCGTGGGCCTGAATCCCGGCGTCGCGCTGGGGAAGCTGGGTATTGTCAGTGTGGGCCAGGAAGATGCGCCCATCGACCCGCGCGGCATTTACGTCATCCCCGAAACGGTCGCCGACATTCAGCCCATGGCCGGCATTCTCACGCTCGACAGCGGCAACGCGCTTTCGCACGCGCAACTGCTGGCCGCCAACCTCGGCATTCCCAACGCCACGGTTCCCTCCGCGCTGCTGCCGCTGCTCAAACAGCACGCCGGCGAGGACTTGTTTTTTGCCGTTACGCCGCGGCGCGTGGTCGTGCTCGAACAGAGAGCCCGTCTCAACGAGGCCGAGCGAAAACTGTGGGCGGAGCGGCCCGCCGCCAATAAGGCCCGCTTCGATCTCGACACGCGGCGGCTCAACCTGTCGGAGCGGCGCATTCTGGATTTAACCGACCTCAGCGCGAGCGACGCCGGCGTGAAGGCCGGCCCCAAGGCCGCCAACCTGGCGCAACTGGCGCACTACTTCCCGCAGAACGTCGCGCCGGGGCTGGTGGTTCCCTTCGGCATTTATTACCAGCACATCGATCGAGCGCTCGATGCGAGCGGCGTGACGCTGCGGCAGGAGATTTCGCAAGCATACGCCGAAGCCGAGCGCCTGCGCGCGGCCGGCGAGACGCAAGCCGAGATCGGCAGATTCATCTACCCCAAGCTCGCGCAATTCCGGAAGACGATCGAGACCATGCCCTTGCTGGCCGCCTTTGAAAAGGAGCTGAGCGAGCGGATGCGGGCGAAGTTCGGGCCCGAAGGCAGCTATGGGCTGTTTGTCCGCAGCGACACGAACGCCGAAGACCTGCCCGACTTCGCGGGCGCGGGACTGAACCTCACCGTGCCCAACCAGGTCGGTTCGCGCAACATCGTGCAGGCGCTCAAAGACGTTTGGGCCTCGCCCTTCACCGAGCGGGCCTATGACTGGCGCAGCCGGATTCTGCGCTCGAGCGAGAGCGTGTACCCGTCGGTGGTGCTGCTGCGCACCGTGGCGTCAGAGAAATCAGGCGTGATCGGCACGATGAACCTCGAGACAGGCAACACCGGCGAGATCACGGTGAACGTCAACGAGGGCATCAGCGCGGTGGTGGACGGCGGCGTGGCCGAGTCTCTGTTGCTGAGACCAAATGGAGAGGTCCGGCTGCTCGACCAGGCGCGCGCGCCGTACAAGAAGGTGGCGCTCGCGGGCGGGGGCCTCGAAAACCGCCCCTCCAGCGGCGACGATTTCGTGCTGCAGCCCGGCGAGATCGTGGCGCTGCGAAAAATGGTGGCGGAGGTGAAAGCCCGCTATCCGGCTGCCCGGAACGCGTCGGGGCAAGTGCTGCCCTGGGACATCGAGTTTGGCTTCGAGAAAGGGCAGTTGCGGCTGTTCCAGATCCGGCCGCTAGTGCGCTACCAGGAACTGAAAACGCTCGAAGCGCTGAGCCGGCTGGAGGGCGCGGACCCGCCGCGCGGCACGGTACGGATGGATGAGCGGGTGGAGGAGCGGCCGTGATCTTGCTGCGCACCACCGCGGCGCTGTGTGCGACGCTCGCGGCCGGCGGCGTGTACGGCTATCCGCTCGATGGCGCGGCCCGGACGGGCATTCGCCGCCTCGTCGGCTACCGGCTGGAGAACGAAGGCAAGATCAAGGGCGGGATGAAGCTGCCGCCGGGCGCCTTGCTCCGCAGCGATCAGATCGTGCTGCATCTCAAGGGCGCGAGCGATTCCTTCGACATCACCGCGCAAACTCCGCACGATCCGTATTTGCAGGCGGGCCTGGAGAGAATCTTCGGCGCGCGCGATCCTTCCTACGGCGTGGCCTTGCTCGACATCAGCGATCCGCGGCGCCCGCGCTACGCTTCGCTGCGGGCCGAAACCAAGATGATTCCCGGCAGCGTGGGCAAGCTGCTCATCGCCACGGGCTTGTTCGGCGCGCTCGCCGAGCTGTATCCGTCGAGCATCGAGGCCCGCGAAAAACTTCTGCGCGACACCACCGTGACCGCCGACGGCTTTATTTTTCGCGACGGCAAAACGGTGCCGATCTACCACGATGGCGATGCCGTGGTGGCGCATCGCCGCCTGGAGCTGGGCGACAAGTTCAGCCTGTGGGAGTGGGCCGACCACATGCTCTCGCAAAGCTCCAATGCCGCCGGCTCGATGGTCTGGAAGCAGGTGATGCTGCTGCGGCAGTTTGGCGCGCGCTACCCCGTGCCCAAAGAAGAAGAGACGGCGTTTTTCCACAACACGCCGAAGCCGGAGCTGCGCAAGCTGGCGCTCGAATCGCTCGAAGGGCCCGCGCGAGCGGCCGGCATCGACACCACGCGGTTCCGGCTCGGCACTTTTTTTACCCGCAACGCCGAGGTTGTTATTCCCGGCGCGGCCAGCTACGCCTGCCCCAACGAGCTGCTGCGCTGGCTGGTGAAGATGGAAGAGGGAAAACTGGCAGACGCGTGGTCGAGCCTGGAAATCAAGAAGCTGCTCTACTTCGTGCGGCCGCGCTACCGCTACGCGTCATCGCCGGCGCTCGACCATGCCGCGGTGTACTTCAAGTCGGGATCGCTCTTCGAGTGCCGCCCCGAGCCGGGCTTTACCTGCAAGCAATACATGGGCAACGTTCGCAACCTGATGCATTCGGTAGCGGTCGTCGAATCGGGGCAGAAGGTCTACCTGGTCGCCATCATGTCCAACGTGCTGCGCGTCAACTCGGCGAAGGAGCACCAGGCGATTGCGGGGGAAATTGAGAAGTGGATCCAGGCGCGGCCGAAGACTGCGGAAACCTCTGATTAGCGCGGAGGCGGGTCAGTCGCCGCCGCAGATCAGGTCGTCCATCTTGACGATCAGCTTGGGGAAAACTTCGCCGCCACGCGGGTCCTGCATGAGCGCCACGGCGATGTACTTTTTCCCGCCGCGCTCCACCAGCGCGGCGTCGGCGTGGTAGCTCTCCCAGGTGCCCGACTTGCGGTAGATTTCGCTGCCCGGCCGGCTCTCCAGGCCCTTCACGAACTTGTGGTGAATGCCGGGGTGCGAGAGGATCTCTTTGATTTCGGCGCTGTATTGCGGGCTCACCAGGCGGCCCTGCTCGAGCAGCAGGAAAAAGCGCGAAACCTCGAAGCTGGTCGCTCCGTGGGAGATGTTGTGCAGCGGGTCGCGCCGCCAGTAGTCATTGGGGCCGCCATAGGCCTTGCCCAGCCACAGGCCGCCGTTCTGCTGCGGATCGTAAAGGCGGTATTTGGAGCTGGTCAGCACTTGTGCGATGTAGTCGAAGCCGATGGCGTGGATGGCCCGCGTGGCGTCCACGTTGCTCGAATAGCGCACCATGCGCGTGAACATCTCCTTGACCGCCGGAGTGTAGGCCATGAGCCCGGCGCGGATGCGCTCGAAGCCCGCCACCAGCACCGCGATCTTCGGCAGGCTCGCCGCGTACATCATCTGCTTGTCGTTCAGCCCGGCGTAGCGCGGCCGGTTCGGGTCCGTCACGTCCACCAGCGACACGGCGAAGCGCCCGTCCTCCAGCGCCTTGGTCAGATGCAAATTTCGGATGGTCCCTTCGAGCGAGCGCTGCAACACCGGATCGGGGCGCAACTGCGCGCCGGAAGTGTTCTGCGCGGCCAGAGGCGCGCACAGAGCCAGAGCGGCGAAAATGGCTAGCGTTCGCAACATCGTCCCAGAGATCCCGTGGCAGGCTGCTGAAAAAGTCCAATGCCGCTTCCTAACGCGCGCGGCTCGGAATCGGCTTCACGGGAGCGGACCCGCGAACCCTTTTCCAGTAGCCTGCTAGATCATATCATTGATCGGCTGCGCAAGCTACAAGCATGAAGCCCGATTCCGGCCTCGCCCTGCCCTGGCCAGCGGCGGCTGGGAGCCTTCTGATACCATGGCAGTGGCCGGTGTCCCCCCTCAGCGCCGTCCACGGGCGGTTAGCTCAGTTGGTTAGAGCGCCTGCCTTACAAGCAGGAGGTCCGCAGTTCGAGCCTGCGACCGCCCACCAGCGCTGCCGGTACAAGAGTGTAAGTAACGCCAAAGGGGAGCAATATGCACCGCACACTTCTTGCGGTTTTCGCTATTTTCGCCTTCACGGCGGCCTTGCCCGCCGCTGAAGTCCGTCTCACCAATGACAACAGCGCCGGCGGCTACGTCAGCGCCTACACGCTCGCCACGAGTGTCGCCGTCACCGACCCCGTGATCAACGAATGTTCCCAGGCCTTCGGCCGCCAGAACGAGCCCTCGGTCGCCGTCGACCCGCGCAACTCGAGCGTGCTGATCGGCAGCTCCAACGACTACTGCGGCGTCTACGCCACTAAAGACGATGCCGGCAATCCGACCGGCCCCATCTGGCTCGGCTACTATCGCTCCGAAGACAGCGGGGCGAGCTTCCAAAGCTCGCTCGTCCCGGGCTACCCCGGCGACCCCTCTCCCTATGCGGCCCTTGCTCACATCCGCGAGGCATCGGCCGGCGATCCCGTCGTCGCCTGGGATGGCCACGGCCGCGCGTTCCTCGGCGCGGAGGCCTCCGGCGATCCGGCCGGCACCAAGAAAACTTTCGGCGACGTCTGGGTCTCTACCTTTGACAACCCCGGCGGCACGGGCGGCAGCACCGTCAACGATGGCAAGCGCTTCGTCGGCAGCACCGTGGTTGCGTTCGGCTCCTCCGCGCCCAACCTCCTCGGCAAGTTCCAGGACAAGACCGCCCTCCAGGCCGACCACACCGGCAGCGCTTGCGACGCCAACGTCTACTTTGCCGTCACCCGCTTCAGCGGCGGGAACGGCAACGTGGCGATTTACTTCATTCGCTCCACCGACCACGGCTCCACGTGGTCCACGCCCATGAAGGTGAGCGCCTCGATCCGCGACGTCCAGGACCCCGAAATCTCCATCACCGGCAACGGCCACGTCTACGTCACGTTCCACCAGTTCGCTTTCACCAACGGCCAGCCCGACGCCATCAACTACGTCAAGTCCACTGACTGCGGCCGGACCTTCTCGCCTCCGCAGCAGCTCATAACGTTCATCGCCGCCTCGCCCACCGACGTCTCCGACCCGCAGCCGGTACCGGCGGGCGCCCGCCCCACCGAAGCGCGCGTGAGCCTCAACCGCGACTGCGGCGACTTCGCGAACCACTGCCTCGCCGGCTTTACCTTCCCCCGCTACGATGTCACGCCTCGTTCCGCCGCCGACCAGACCGACGCTTCGAACGAGTTCGTCTACGTTGTCTACGCCGCTACCAAGCCCGGCTCTGTAGTATCTACTGGCACTACCTATGGCACCGTCGCGCCCGGCACGGGCGGCCAGACCGCAGCCTATTTCCTCCGCCTCGACGGCGCCACCGGCGCTGTTACTGCTCCGGCGCTGCTCGATGATCAGACCACGGGCCACCAGATCTTCCCGGCCGTCGCCGCCGATGGCGGCCTCCTCCACGTCATCTGGTGGGACAGCCGCAA